>JAJRTI010000397.1 GCA_024278415.1 Planctomycetota bacterium
CTCTGAAGGAGCGCCGGAACGGGGAACGGAAACGGGGCCGCATGCGGCGGGATATCGGGCGGCTCCACCGCGCCTACAGCGCGGGGGCTTGTTCCTGCCGCCTTTGTCCTTGGGCTGAAGCCCAAGGCTATATCCCTGCACTCCGTCGGGGTGCGTGCATGAGCCTCCATATTGGGCGGAGCGCGAGTTGCGCCCAAATCAAAAGGAATGGCCCGCGTCGAGCTTTATCCCGACCCGGTATTCGGTCGCCGGGGTCTGGGTACCGCCGGCAATGAGATTACTCCGTTTTCCGGCAGCGAACCTTCCCGCCGCCTTTGCTCCTCGACTCTCTGCCGGGCTTTCTCGATCTTGGCCAAATACTCCTCGGTCGGCTTATACACGTACTCGCCGACCTGGCCGGGGAGCACGCGGTCGTGAATAACTTCGTTGAGTTCGACTTCCAAAGGAATGCCGTCCGGGAACGCGTGACACGTGTGCGCTTGCCCACGGGTGCGACTCACCGCGTGTTGGCAATACCCGCATTGGAATTCGATCAAGCACATGACACACCTCCAAACTTGTGATAGAGCAACACCGTCGCCGGTCTTTGGAAGAGCCGTCTACGGCGTCTGTTTGACTTCGCGCGCTGGGAGTTGTACGCCGTCGATCATAGGGCTACTCCTCGTCGTCTTCGATCGGGTCGAACACGTACTCGCCGACCTGATCTGGGAGGGCTGAAGGGTGTCGACTCCTTCCCTGAACAATCTCCTCAGGTATGCCCTCTGGGAATGCAGAGCAAACCCACTCGCCCGTCTGTTCGGCGCGCTTGAAATCGAAATGTTTGCAGTCCGGGCAGGGGGACAGCCTCAATTCATGCATGTCTTCATTCAAGCTCATCGTTTCTCTCGCCTCTTTGGACTTGCGCGATATGCCGCGGCCAGCGTCACAGATATGTTCCTTTCGCCGCCGAGCCGCGCGCGGGCTATGAAGTGCGGCACGAAACGTCGTGCGGCTCCGCTTGGGATGCGCCGCACAGACGCACAAGTACGCGCGGAGAGCGAATCCAAAGCGGCGTCGCCGCTTCGCTCTGCCGCCGCACTCCACAACGCTTACGCGCGGGATGCGGCGCGGCGGGTGGGCGTCGTGGGTTCGAGATCGATCGCAGACTCCAGCGTCGCGATGTCGTCGAGGGTGAGGTCGTAAAGGCGGTACACGATCGCGTTCAACTCGCGTTCGGCCTGCGCGATTTCCGCGTCGATCTCTCGGACGCGCTCGGAGCGCTCGCGAAGCCATCCCTCCCATTCGTCGCGCTCGTTGAGAGGGATGTCGCGTTTGAAGAGCCGTTTGATCTCGCGGCGCACGTCTTGAAAGGCCATGAGCGCGAAGAGCGTGAGGTTGCGCGGCGACGCCGGGTTGCGCGGGATCGCCGCGCCGTCGCCCAGGTCGCACTCGACCCGATGCAACGTCGAATCCACAACCTCGTGGTATGCGCGGTGTAGCGCGATCAGGCGTTCCGCGCAAAGGCGGAGGCGCTCGGCTTCTTCGCCCTGCGGCATCACCAACGGAAACTCCGCCATGTGCTGCGGAAGAAGGCGGTAGCGCATCTGCCCAGCTCGCTCGTCTCGGTTTTGACAAACTTGCGTTATCGCGAACCACCCGACGTTCGAGTTAAGCAGCGCGAGAACTGCTCCGTCGTCGGTGGCGAACGCCATAGCCGTGTTGGCGATAATCCCGCCCGGTCGAGACAAGGCGGCTCGGGGGCCTTTCGCCGTGTCCGGCCAGATGATCGCCTCCGACTCGAACACATCCCAGTAGTCGCAAGACCTCAGGGCGAACCACGCACAGGCTCCGCTCTTGGCTTCGTCCCGTCCTGAGAGCGCGTCTTTCTGGGTGTCGAGGAATGCCTTGACTGTTGCAGATGCCCGATAGTCTTCCTCGTTGCGGACGCGTAGCAGGAGACTTTCTGATTCGGCCAGAACCCACGGCCTGATTTCGTTGCCGCGATAGTAAGGCCGGAGAATGCGCGAGGCCTCGGCGTCCTGTGTCATCCAACTCTCAGCGGTGTCGCGCGGAACCACGAAGGAGGCTGTCCGGCCCGGCTTGATGCCGCTGTAGATTCGGCCGGCCACTTCAGTCAATGGCCGGGCTTGTGCGCGTATCTTCCGCCACACGCGCACGACCGCGGGAGCTTCGAAACGCCAACCCGCCGGGTCGAGCGAAGATTGGGGAGTTTCGAAGCCATTCTGTTCGACGACCGCGGAGAGGCCGGTTTGCAAGCTGGGCACGGCCGCGTAGCGGATCGTGTGGCTCGCGTCGGCAGGCAGGCCGGGGCCCACGTCCATCACGATGATGGTGGGCCGCATGTCTACATCTTCGAAAGGTTTGAGCACGACGTAATCGACGATGCGCCGGATGCGGCCGGCCGCGGCGAGGCGGCGGCGAAGCGGTTCGGCGGCGGCCGTGCGCAGGTAGGCGTTGGAGGTAATGAAGCCCAGCGCTCCGCCTGGCCGCACGAGGCGCAACGCGCGCTCGAAGAAGTAGAAATACAAATCCGCCTGGCCGTGCGCGACTTCGGGATAGGCGGCTTGCAGCGCGGCTTTGTGGCCCGCAGGCAGCCGCTCGCCGCGCACGTACGGCGGGTTGCCCACCACCACGTCGAACCCGCCCGCGGCCGTCACGTCGGGAAACCGCTCCGCCCAGTCGAACGCGCGGGGATCGACTTCGGGGTCGTCGATGAGGGAGTCGCCGCACTGGATGTTGTGGTCGAGATAGGTGAGGGGCTTGCCGGCGCGGGCGGTCTTGATCCAGAGCGAAAGTTTGGTGATTTCGACGGCTTCGGGGTTGATGTCCACGCCGTAGAGGTTGTTGCTGAGGATGAGCGTGTCGAGGTCGAAAATCTCGCGCTGGCCGCCGCGCAGTTGCGCGAGCCGCGCGTTGCAACGCTCGTACTCGCCGGCCAGGTAGTCGAAGACTTGGATGAGAAACGCTCCGCTGCCGCAGGCGGGGTCGAGCACGCGGGAGGCCCGGAGCACGTCGCGGTAGTCGGTCCAGAACTCGATCTCCGCCGCGGTGCGCCGCCGCGTGTGGGACGCGGGAATCTTGTCGAGCGCGTGGCGCTGCTCCAGCTCCTCGAAGCGCGCGTTCAGATACGCACCGACGGCCTCCTCGACGATGTAGCGCGTGATCTGCTCGGGCGTGTAGTACACGCCTTCCCGTTTGCGTTTGGACTTTTTGCGGTCGATCTGCGCGCCGGCGAACTCGGCCTTCAGGTTTTCAATGTCGCTGATGGACTGCTCGAAGATGTGGCCGAGAATGTCGACGTTGACCTCGGCCGCATAGTCGTAGCGGGCGAGCCCGCGGAAGCGCTCGCACACGTCGTCCGACACGACGAGGCCATCCAACACCTCGTCGGCCGCGAAGAGGCCGCCGTTGTACCCCGGGATGTTGAGCGGCGGGTTGCCCTGGTCCACCGCATGGAAGAGGCCCGCGAAGTTGCGCCACACCAGGACGGGCGCGAAGGGGTTCTGCTGCTCGTACGCGCGGTCGATGATGTGCGCGGGCAGCAGGCCGCGGTCCTCGCAGAAGCACACGAACAGGACGCGGTCCAGAATCTTCTGCGCCTTCTCCAGCAGCACGTGGTCGTCGTGCTGCGGGTGGTCTCGGCGCAGCGCGTCGAAGATGTCGAGCCGGATCTGCCTGTATTCGGCGTAGAGACGGTGGGTGATCTTCTCCTCTTCTTCGCCGGTCTCCTCCAGCAGGCGGTCGATGACCGACGCTCCCTTGCGCGCGACCACGTGCTCCGCGGCGAACAGGAAGCAGAAGCGCTTCAGCTCCTCCGGGTCGGTCTGCGTTTCGAGCCGGAAGACCTCGTAGTGCTGCTGGGAGCGGTTCTTGTGGTAGAGGCGAATCTCGCGGTAGTTGCTGACGATGATCCAGTCGCATTCGAGGTTGATCGCGTACTGGTAGCACTGCTCGACCGCGGTCCATCGCCGGCCGGAGGGCCGGGTGTCGAGGTCCGCGTCCGCGGCCTTGAGTTCGATCGCGGCAACGTAGGTCTTGTGCTCGTCGGTGAAGTGGCCCAGCACGCCGTCGGCGAATTTGCCGTCCACCTGGACGGTCTCCTCGCGCGCGCAAGTCCACACGTCCCGGCCTTCGCTCAGGCTCGTGTATCCGAGCACGGTCTGGAAGAAATCGACGAGGAAGAGGCCCTGGAGCTGAGTCTCTTTGGTCTTTTCCAGCCGGCCCCGGTCCAGGGTCGCTCTCCAGCGCGCGACGACCGCGGCCTTCGCGCCCACCGGTTCGGGGATGGCGAATCCCTCCAGCCGCGCCTGCACGAGCCGGGGGTTGAAGAGGGGCTTGCGTTGCAAGGCCATGCTGGCCCTCCAATGCGCCTAACGCGGCCTTCGGCCGCAACCCAATCCAGGGGAAGCGATCCTTGCGGATCGTACGACCAACGGCCAGACCGCCTAAAGGCGGGACTCCAAACAAGCCTGCCTGGGTCCCGCGGCGCTACTTCGCCAACTCAATCACTCCAGCCTGGTCGACATTCCACGTGTAGCCCATCGTGCCGCGCCACATCATCCACTGCTGGCCGGCCGTCTTGCGCGCGGACAGGTTGAAGGGAAAGCGCGCGCCGGGTTTGGGCGCGATGCGCAGGCCGGCCCACGCGATACGCCACTCGCAGGTCCATTCGCTCTTGCTGACGATCTTCGCCGCGTACGTCGTGGCCGCCTTCGCGTCTTGCGCGACCTCGAACGGCGCGCCGGCCTCGGTGCTGCTCTCGAACTGGCCCTTGGGGTAGCCGCGCAACACGAGGATGGGCGAGCCCTTGCCGACCGGGTTGCGGATCGCGGCCTCGACCGCGTCGTTCTCGCCCCACACCGCGCCGGTCTTGAGCGGTTGCTTGGGATCGACCTTGTTGCGGATGCCGATGTAGAGGTACTTCTCGTCGTACGCGAGCCACGCGTGGCTCTGCGGCTTGACCTTCTCGCCGCGGATGCCGTCGCCGATCACGATGGCAGGCGCGGCCTTGCCCCACTCCCCAGGCGACAGCACGCCGTCGATCTTGGGCGTGGCTTTCGCCTTTGGCGCCTTGCAGATCGGCGCCGCCCCGCGCTTGGGGTTGGCCCCCGGCTTCGGGCGTTTCGCCATGGGCCGGACCTTGTGCACGACCGGCCACGACGCGCGGCGTTCGTCCTGATAGAGTCCGATCTTCTCGAACGGGATGCGTTTGAAGCCGATGCGGTACGCGGGCGAGTCGTCGCGGAGCTGGAAGTTCCCGTTGGCCGCGTCCACGAAGCGCGGATCCTGGTCGATCAGGTTGTCTGCGATCTTCACGTAGGGCCGGGCCTTGGGCCGGATGCCGTTCCACTTGCCGCCCACGAAGATGTTGCGCTCGACGGTGTTGTATTTGGGCAGATACGGCTCGTCGTCGAGGATGTTGGCAAGATGCGGGTACTTGGTCCACGGCGGCTTTTGGTAAGGCACCTCGGCGAGCTTTTCTTGCATCCGCCAACCGCCTCCCGGCACGGCATAGCGGTGGGCCCAGCCAATGCCCCGCGCGTCCACGTGCACCGCGGGCACGCAGTCGACGAAGATGTTGTTGTCGATGTGGTTATCCCGGCCGCCTCCGATCATCGCGGCGCGGGTGACCTTGTAGAACACGTTGCCGTGGATGTTGACGCTGCTGAAGCAGTCGTCGAGGTACACGCCGACGCAGCCTCGGCCTTCGAAGCCGTTGATGTGGTGCAGATAGTTGTAGCGCACTTCGTTGCCGCGCATGGTCCAGTTGCGCCCCACGTAGATGGCGCCGGCGTCGTTGGACTCGTAGCACACGCTGTGGATTTCGTTGAACTCGACGACGTGGTCGTTGCCGCTGAAGCCCATGGCCATGTGGGGGGCGTTGTCGATGAGGTTGTGGGTTGCGCGGCAGCCCACGCCGCTGAGCGTGATGCCGGGCTGGTACACGCGCTTGATGCGCGCGTAGTGGTGCACGTGGTTGTTCTCGGCGAAGTGGCCCGCGGGCGTCAATGTCCGACGGTCTCCGCCGCGCAAGGAGATGCCTCCCCTGCCGGTGTTGTACACGTCGCAGCCGATGACGCCGTGCTCCTTGCCCCCGGCCACGCCCACTCCGGCCCCGCCCAGATTGCGAAACGTGCAGCCCACGATTCGATTCTGCGCGCCGTTGCGGATCGTCAGGGCGGTGCCCCGGCCGGCCTCCAGGAACAGGCCGCGGATCGTCACGTACGACACATCGGCCATCGTCACCAACGTCGGCAGCACGGACACGATGCAGTCGCCCTCTCGGATCTCGGCTGGGGGCCAGAAGTAGAGCACGCCCGTGTCGCGGTCGAGATACCACTCGCCGGGCGTATCGATCTCGGAGAGCAGGTTGAACGCGTAATACCATCTGCCCGCGCGGTAGCCGTAGCCGTGGTAGGGAGGCCGCACTTCGATGGTGTGCGCGGTGGTGTCGATCTCCTTGATGCGGTGGCGTTGGTCGGACCAGTCGTGATACCAGTACCCGTGCACCCAGGGATCCTTCTCCTTGAGCCAGCGCTCCGGCCGGTCGCCCTCGTACACCCATTTGCCCACCTTGTGCGTCATGTGCCGGCCGCGCTTGTACGGCTTGCCCACCATCTTGACGATGCGCGTGAAGCCCTTGTTGGGCCAGCGGGACACGGTCATGGGCTTGTCACGGAAGAACAGCTCCAAGCCCCCGGCGTCGACCGGGCCGTAGTCGGCGATCGCCTTGAGGTCGGCTTGCAGCACCTTGCCGCGCGCCTCGGCCGGGAGCATGCCGAGGATCGCGGGATCGGTCACGGGCGCGAAGCCCTTGACTACGCGGCCGCCGATCAGGCGCGGGGTTTCGCCCTTGGCCGCGCGGTAGACGATCGGTGCGTCTTTTGTGCCAGAGTCCACCTTCTTCAACTCAAACGTCTTGCCGCGTTCGTAGATGCCGCCGCGCAGTTCGACGATGGCTCCGCCTTGGGGCAGGCCGCGTTGCTGTTTGAGTTTGCGGATTTCGTCCCGCGCGCGTTCGAGGGTGGCGAAGGGCTTGGCCGGCGTGCCGGGGTTGGCGTCGTCGCCGTTGGGCGAGACGTACATGCGCAATGGCGCGGACGCGGCAAGCGACGACGTGGCCACGATAGCAGCGATGGCCATCAGGGCAGTTCGCATGAGGATCTCCTGTATCGGCTACTGGCCGAATGGGGCGGGGTTGTTCACGTGTTCGCGGCGCGCTACAGCGCTTCTCGATAGATTGCGGCAATTTCCTCGACGCTCACGGGCCTGGCGCTATTGTCGAGCAAGCGGGTGATCTTCGACGCGGCTTGGGCCATGGCCGGGATTGCGGCTTCCGGCACGTCGTAGTCGGACAGGCGCAACGGCATGCCCACGCGCGTGGCGAGCCGGGACGCCACGCCCTGCGCGCGGGCGGCGACTTCTTCGGGGGTCAGGCCCTCGGTCTCCTCGCCGAGCGTCTCCACGATCTTCTTGGTCTTGCCCAAGCACGCGGACGTGTTGAACTTGAGCACGTACGGGAGCATGAGCGTGTTGGACTGGCCGTGTGAGAGGTGGAATTCGCCGCCCAGCGGGTACGCGAGCGCATGCACCGCGCCCGCGCCGGCAAGGGGCAGGCACATCCCAGCCATCATGCTGCCCAGCGACATGGCCGCGCGCGCGTCCGCGTCTTCGCCGTCGTCGTACGCGTCTGCGATGTTTTCGGCGATCATGCGCATGGCTTCGAGCGCGAGCGCGTCGGAGAGCGGGTTGGCCTTGACGGAGGTGAACGCCTCGATCGCGTGGGTGAGCGCGTCCATGCCGGTGGCCGCGGTAATAGCTGGAGGCAGGGAGTGCGTCAGCTCCGGGTCGACGATGGACACGTGCCCATAAAGGAACGGGCTGACGATGCCCTTCTTCACCTTCGCCTCGGTGTCCGTGAGGATCGCGATAGGCGTGACCTCGGAGCCGGTGCCCGCGGTGGTGGGCACGAGCACCTTAGGCAGGCCGGGTTTGGGCACGAGGTCGGTGCCGAAGTAGTCGCGCACGTCGCCTTCGTTCGTGGCGAGCACGGACACGACCTTGACCACGTCGAGCGAGCTGCCGCCTCCCACGCCCACGAGCAAATCGCAGCCGGTGTTGCGCACCTGCTCGAGCGCGGCCTCCACCACACCGATGGGCGGCTCCGGCACGACGTCCGCGAACGTCTCCACGCCGAGGCCGGCGTCGCTGAGGAGCGCCTGCACGGTGGCCACCATGGGCGTGCCCGCGAGGCCGGGATCGGTGACGACGAGTGCGCGCGTCGCGTCGAGCGCGGCCGCTTCGCCCTTGAGCTTCTCAATCGATCCCGGGCCGAAGTGCACGACGCCGGGCGTGCGGAGTTGGCCAATGGGTGCAGACATGATGCGATCTCCTGCGGCGGCCTTTGGCCGCGGTTAGAACTTCAGATCCGACGGATCGGACGGATCGGACGGATCCCGCACATCATAGGCGCCGCACCCCTGCCTTGGCAAGCCTACCCCATGAGCCCCGCTGCCGCGGCCGCGAGGATGGCCGCCTCGGCAAGCGCCATCACCGCGTACGCGTTGTCCTTCGTCCGCAGATACACAGGCACCGTTGCGAGAAGGCACACGATCGTGAGGGCTCCCAGGGCGGCGATGCCGATGAAGTTCATCATGTCGCCCTGGTGCGCGACTCGGGCCCATCCCCAGCCGGTGGGCGTGCCGGTCTTGGCCACGTACTCGGCTGCGGAAAGTTTCCAGCACGCGGCCAACTTCTCCATGGATACCAGCGGTTTGGCGAGGCCGCTGACGTAGATGCCGTACGTGACGAGCAGCACCAGGAAACCTGCGCGCCAGCCGCAGGACAGGACCGCGGCGAAGCGTACCGCGGCCGGCTCAATCTCCGGGGCGCGGTCCAGGCGTTCGTCTGTGGGAGGTTTATCCACCGATGCCCATCCAGACCATGCGAATGCCCACGAAAAGAAGCACCACGACGATCACGACTCGAATCTGTGTCGCCTTGGCTCGCGCCAGGAGTTTCACGCTCAACTGCGCGCCTAGCATGAGGCCGGCCATGGAGGGCACGGCGATGAGCGGGATGACGCAGCCGCGGCCGAGGTACACCCAGAAGGCCGACACGCCGGTCATGAGGATGAGGAAGTTGCTCGTGGCCGCGGCGACCTTGATCGGCACGCCCATGACCAGCGTGAGCACGAGCACACTAGCCCAGCCGGCGCCCATGCCAAACATGCCGCCAAGAAACGCCACCCCCACGAAGATCGCGAAGCCGAGCGCGGTGCGGTGCACGCGCCATCGGACCACCTCCCCGGTGGTGTCGTCCACGTAGGCCCCCTCGATGCGCAGCGCGCGGCCGAGCGCGTCCCACTCCATGTTCGGCGCCGCGTCGCGCTTGCGTCCCAGCATCATGAGCCCGGCGCACACGCACACCACCACGCCGATGGCCGTGCGCACCATCTCCACCGGCACGGCCAGCCCCACGCGCACGCCAATGGCGGATGCGATCGTGCCCACCACGGACATGGGCAGAGCGATGCGGAGGCTCGCCAGGCCGCGCCTGAGCAAGCCGCTGCCCGCGGAGAGCGCGCCCGCGCTCGCAATCATGATGCCCGACGCGCGCACGAAGTCGAGGTGGAACGGGAACAGCGTCGCCACCATCGGCACGTAGAACACGCCCCCGCCGACTCCGGCCATGACCGCGATGATGCCCAGTGCGAAGCAGAACCAGAAGAGCCCTAGCGGGTACACCCACCAGGCCGCCGCGCCCGCCGGCGTTGCCGGCGCCGCGCCTAGGGCGGCTAGCAGCGCCACGGCCCCGAGTGCCACGAACGCGCGCCGGAGCCATGGCCGCAACCTGCCGGCGTGGTTTGAATGGCACTCGTGCAAGCGGCCAACTCCGGAATGGAAACGTTCGAGGACAGGGGGGCCGCTGCTGCTAGCGCCCCCCTCAGCCCTCCGCCGGACGGGATGATACATGATCGCCCCGCGCGTGGCAAGACGGGCTAGGGCCCGTCCAGCGTGGCGGGGTTCTTCATGCGCGCTTTGGCCTCCTCATACGTGATGCGCCCCTTGAGGTAGAGGTTCTTCAGAGACGTGTCCAGGGTGTGCATGCCCTCTTTGGCTTGCGTCTCCATGACGCTGTAGATCGCGTGCGCCTTGCCCTCGCGGATCAGGTTGGCGACGGCCCCGGTGTTGATGAGCAGCTCCGTGGCCACGACGCGGCCCTTGCCGTCCGCGGTGGGGATGAGGCGCTGCGAAAGCACCGCGGTGAGGCTGAACGCGAGCTGCGAGCGGATCTGGCCCTGTTGGTACGGGGGGAACACATCGAGCAGGCGGTCGATGGATTGGACCGCGTCGTTGGTGTGGAGCGTGGCGATAACGAGGTGGCCGGTCTCGGCCGCGGTCATGGCCGCGGCGATGGTGTCGAGGTCGCGCATCTCGCCGATGAGGATCACGTCGGGGTCTTGCCGCAGCACATGCGAAAGCGCGGCTGCGAAGCCGCGCGTGTCCTCGCCCACCTCGCGCTGGTCGATGACGCTCTTCTTGTTGCGGTGCATGAACTCGATGGGATCCTCGATGGTCACGATGTGCGAGCGGCGCCGGGCGTTGATGTGGTCCACCATTGCGGCTTGGGTGGTGGACTTGCCGTGGCCGGTGGGGCCGGTGCACAGGATGAGGCCTTGGTGGCGCATGGCCAGGTCCTTCACCTTCTCGGGCAGCCCCAAGTCGTCGAGGGACGGCATTTCAGTGGGGATGAGCCGGAACGCGGCCCCCACGCACCCGCGTTGCATGTACACGTTGCCGCGGAATCGATGCGCGCCCTCGACGAAGATGGAGAAGTCCAGTTCCATCTCCTCCTCGAACCGCGCAATCTGCCGGTTTTCCAGCACGCTGTACACGAGGCTCTTAGAGGCGTCCGGCGTCAGCGGCGGCGAGTTGGTGAGCACCAACTCGCCGTTGATGCGTAGCGCCGGCGGCGAGCCCGCGCTGATGAGGACGTCGGACGCGCTGTGCTGGAGCGCGAATTTGAGCAGTTCACTCATCTGCATGCCATGACTCCTGGCCCAGCCGAGGGCCTATCTCCCCTTGTTGCCGTTGGTCTCTTCAATGATGCCAACCAATCCGCCAATTGCGCGGGCGATTGGGAGCAGCGGCACCATCACCCACGCGGGGTCGTCGTACGTGCCTTTGAGTTCCACGGGGAAAATCATGCGTTTGGCCGCGTTGATGATCTTGGTGGCCACGGGCAGCTTGTTGTCCTTGCCCAGCTCCGGCCTGAACTTGAAGTTGAGTTTGTGGGTGGCTGCGTCGAACTCGCCTGTGCCGTAGAGGGAAAGCACGGGCCCGATGAGGTCCGCCCGATTGAAGATCGCGACCGGGCCGTACACCTGGTACGACAGCTCTGCGCGGGTGAACGCGGCCGCGTCGAGTGTGGCGAGTTTGACCAAGTTCAAGATGCCCAGGACGAGGGGCAGTTCGCCCAGTTTCCCTTCGGAGAGGATAAGGGCGCCCTTGGCTCTGAATTTCTGGCCGTTGCTTTCCATGCCCTCAAAGCTTGCGCTGGCCGCGACCTTGCCGGCCAAGTTCTTCACCTTGCGGCGTTCCTTTTCTTGGGGCGTGAACAGGTTCTCGATGCGCAGGCCGTCCACGTGGAGTTCGCCCTTGTACCTCCTGTAGGTGTTCGGCGAGTCCTCGATGATCTGAAGCTTGCCATTGATTCTGCCTCCCATTAACGCGCCTTGGATGCCCTCGATGTCGATCCGCCCGGCGACCTCGCTATACGAGCAGGTCAGGTCCGTGATGGGGTAGTTGTGGATCGTCGCCCGGTCGATGGAGAGCTTGCCCGTGAGGCTGCGCTTGGACTGCTCGGCCAAGATGCCCCGGAAGGTGATCGCGCCTTGGCAGTCCGTCACCTTGACTTGCGTGTCCGTGGCGATGCCCTGGAGGGTCAGCGTGCCATCCGCCCAGAGGGGCGACTCGTCCCCGGCGCTCTTGACAACCGCATCGAGCCCGACCGCTCCGCTGGGCTTGACGCGCAGGTACCATTTGTACGCTCCCGGACCTGCGGCTTTGAACAGGGCCTCGGTCAGCGGCAGCTTGTCCACGCGCACGCGCAGGCGCCGCTTGGCCTGCGCGAATGTGCCGTCCACCTTCACAGGTGTGTCGCCGAGCAGGGCCTGGAGCTGAAGCGTGCCCTTCATGCCGGCAGAGCACACGATCTGCCCGGTGATCTGCCTGAGCGGCAGGGGGAAGCCCTTGTGGTTCACGGCGTTCGCGTCCGGCCGGAACAGGAGCGTATGCTCGATGGCGGCCTTCTTGCCCGATTTGCGGTGCAAGCGATAGAGGCCGCTCATGCGCCCCTTGGGATTGAGCTGGGCCCACACGGCCTGAAGCCCGCGGTCGAGGATGCCGCGGAACCGTTCGTTGAGTGGAATGTGTGTGAACTTGATAGGCAGCACGAACTCGGCCTCAGGGTCGTAGTAGATCGTGGCCTCTTTCAGGCTCAGCTTGCCGCCATCGAACTCGCCGGCCAAGTTGCGAAGCTGGGCCCGGTCCTCGAGGAAATCGATGTCGCCGGTGATGGCGCGGATGGGCAGCCGAAAGTTGGCGTACGCCATGCTACAGCCCTTGAACCTTGCGGCGATCTTTTCCAGGTGCGGCTTCGGGTCGCCCTCACGCCACTTGAGGTCCACGTCCACGTCCGCGGCGCCGCTGGGCTTGAAGTCGTTCCAGACCTTGTGATAGTGCTGGGGCAGCGCGGTGAGCAACGTGTGGTCGACTTTGAGGTTTCGAGCCTCGAGGGTCAGCATGGCCCCGGGGGGCGGCGGGATCCGAAGCTGTGCGTCTCGAACCCGCACCGTGGCCCCCCGCGCCCGGCCCTGGCAGCCGGCCAGCTTGATGCTGCCGCGCCGCCACTCGATTCGGCCTTGAGCTTCGGTCACCGGGTAGGCGAAGTGGCGGTACGTGAAGTCCACGCCCTTCGCGACGGCCACGGCCCTCGTGCGGACGTCGTCGTCGTCCTCCTTGTCGTAGTCCACGTAGGCGGCGAGGTCGACCGTGCCGGACGTGATCCCGGCCGCCAGCCAGATCTGTTGGGCCGCGGGGGACAGCCTCTTTCGGAACTCGGGCGTCAGGCGAATACCGGATCGAGTGACCGCGAAGTGCAAACGGGGGCCGGCCACGTCGAGTTCGCCTTGCATCTGCACGCGGCCGAGCACGGGATCGTTCCACGAGGACTGGACATGGAACACGCTTCCCCCGCGCTTCTTGGGGAAGATGGAGGTCTTCCATTGGCGGAGTTCCGCCACGACGCGGCCATCCCTCACGACTCGCATGGAGCCCTCGCTGCTCACCGTGGGGCTGCCGGCCGAGCGCAGCAGGTTCGCGAGCATGGCGATGACCGATGGCACGTGCACGCGCGACTTGGGCCGCAGGCGGATGGTGATCTCCACGCCCTCCATGCGCACCATGTCAATCGTGACTTTGCGGTTCACCAAGGGCAGCCAGCGGTGCTTGAGCATGGCCCGCTGTGCGTGGAAGCTGGCTGGGAGGCCGCCGGGCACTTTGAACTCCAGATTCACGCCCTTGCACTGCACGCCGGACCAAGGGTTGACCGTAAACTCCTGGATCGTGGCCGGCCCGCCGAAGTACTTCCGCAGGGATTCGTTGACGAGTTGCTGGAGTTTGCCGCGCTCCACCGCGAGGTGCCACGCGTAGCCCAGCGCCACGGCCGCGAGCACGGCGACCCCGGCCCACGCGGCGAGCACGTCGCCGCGCACGCGCAACTGGCCCCGCCGCGCGCGGGCATGGTAGTTGGTCGCCAGCGCGTGGCCGGCAAAGACGATGACCAGGGACATGATCGGCGTGCGGTAGCGTGTCGAGCCCACGAACACCGAGTGGAGCGCCGCGAAGTAGGCGACCGGCAGCAGCAACAGGAGCAGCTCCCGCGGGCGCCGGGGCGCCACCAAGAGGCCGATCAGGCCGAGCACAAAGATGGGCCCGACAAACATCGCGCTGAGCACGCGATAGTGCAGCGCGCGGTAGCCCTCATAGTTGGGCACGAGGTTCCAGAACCGCTTGGCCCGGTGCAGCGTCAGCCGGCCGAAGCGCGCCCAGTCGGAGCGGATCACCTCCACCGCCTTGCGCAGGAGGTAGCGGTCGCGCTCGTACTCCGACATGTCCTTGATCCCTTCGGGCCACTTGATGCGGTCCATGGCCGGGCCGCCGTCCGCGTCGGGAGCGTTGGACTCGTAGAGCGACGCGCCGACTTGGAGGGTCGTGGGCACGAACTTGCCGGTGATGCGGTAGTTGCGCCAGACCCACGGCGCCATGACCGCCGCGAACGCGGCCGCGAGCAGCAGCCAGCATCGGGCCTGCCGCCTCCGGTGCGGCTCGCCGATGAAGTAGAGCGGCAGCGCGGCCGGAAGCATGAGCATGGCCGAGGGGCGGGTGAGCACGGCCACGCCAAACGTGAGGCCGGCGAGCAACGCCGCCCACCACGACGGCCGGTGCAGGAGGCGCCGCATGAGCAGCACCCACAGGACGAGTTCGAAGGTGAACAGGGTCTCGGAGAGCGCGGTACCGGTGTAGAACACGAAGAACGGGTAAACGGCCGCGATCGCTCCGGCCGCCGCGCCACAGACATAGCCCGAAAGGCCGCGGGCCAGCAGGTAGATGAGCACACAGGTGAGTGCGCCGAGGAGGGCCTGTGTGATGCGGATGGGCACCAGGCTGTCGTGAAAGAAGCGCTGCGACGCGGCCAGCAGGAGCGGGTAGACCGGCGCGCGGCAGACTTGGAGCCCGGTGTCGAAGGTGATGCCCTGCCCGTTGAGGAAGCGCCGCGCCACTTGCCAGTACGTATTCTCGTCGTGGAAGCGCGGCTCCGGCCCCAAGTTGAGCACGTACGCCAGGCGCACGGCGATCGCGGCGAGGAAAATCGCCCAGGGGAGCCATCGCTTGGCGTGCGCGGACGCGGCGCGAGTCGCGGCGGGGGGCGTGGGCTGTGGGTCGGCGGTCACAGGCGTGGGTTGGTACGGGGTCGTTCCTGATACAGGTAAGCGGTCAGCCGAGATCGCCTCGGGTGGCGCGCCCTCCTCCGCGCGCCGCGTCGCCTATTCAGCATACATGCCGCGCCGCGCTCACGCCAGCGCGCAGCCCCAGGGGCCCCTCCGGCGTCACTTCTTCTTCATTTCTCCCGTGGCCGACTGGACGGCCGCCGCGGCCTCCTTGAGCTGGCTCACCATCTGGCTCACCTCGCCCAATTGCTGCTTCACCGCGGCGTTGGGCGTCTCGGTCAGGGCCAGCAGCTTCTCCAGCGACCCGTCCAAACGCCTCAGGATCTGGTCGAGGTCCTGTGCGGCTACGCTCACGGCCTTCTCTCCCTCTGGCGGTGCGGACTTGCGGATCGCCTTCCAGGGGTGCCGCTTCACGTCGTCGGCCCACACGCGCAGGCTCCCGGCTGCGTCGCGCACGTTCTTCACGGTCGTCTTCACGTCCGCCGCGTTCGAGTCGAGCATGGCGTTGAGCTTGCCGAGCGTCTCTGCGGCCGTTTGGAGCACTTGCGTCGCAGAGTCCGCGCTCTTGCGGGCTTGGGCGAGTGCGTCCTTGGCTTGGGCCGCGGTCTCCTTCAACTCGGCCAGCAGGCTGCCCACGCCGTCGGAGTGTGTGTTGAGGAACTTGGCGGTCGAGTCTGCGGCTCCGCGGATGCTGGCGAGCGAGCCCTGCACCTCGCCCTTGGCTTCGGTCAGCGTCGCCAGGTTCTGGCCCACTTGGTTCAGCTTATCGGCAAAGGCTTCGAGGTTGGCGATGAACTTGCGCACGCTCTCGCGCTGGCCGTCCCCCAGCATGTCGTTGAGCCCGTCGAGCACGCGGTTGACCTTGGCTTGCGTATCGCCGAGCTTCTGTTGGATCTGCTTGGTGATGTCCTGCAATTCGGGCACCGGCTCGCCGGGGTGCACCGCGTTCTTGGGAAGCAGCGCGCCCTTGCCCGGCCGAATCTCCACCGAGGTCTTGCCGGTGAACGTCTTGCCGATGCGCACGACCGCGTCCTCGCGCAGGCGGTATCTGGACTCCAGCTCCAGCGTCAGCACCACGCGAGGCGCTTTGCCGTCTTGGGCTTCCTCCACGGTGAGGCCGACGACGCGGCCCACGTTCACGCCGGCGTAGAGCACGGGGTCGTTGACCTTGAGCCCGCGGATCTCGCGGAACCACACCTTCACCTTCGTGGTCCTCGTGAAGAGGGCCTCGATGTCGCTGACGAGGAAGATGACGGTTACCAGCGCTACGATGGACACGATGATCATCGTGCCGGCTTTGAGTTCGGATCGAGAGTTTTCCAACGCGTTACTCCGCCAAGAGGTCTTGCGCGTAGTCGGTGAACGACTGGCGCAGCGGGATGGGCCCGTCCGGGGCGCCGGTGACGAATTGCCGCACCAGCGGGTTCTGCGTGTTCTTGATCGCGTCCGGCGTGCCCTTCTCCACCACCTTGCCATCGTACAGGATGACCATCACGTCCGCGACGCGGAACGCGGAGATCATGTCGTGGGTGACCACGACCGACGTGACTTCGAGTTTCTCGCTGAGGTCGGCGATGAGTTCGGAGATGACGCCGCCCACAATGGGATCGAGGCCGGCGGTCGGTTCGTCGTAGAAGAGGATCTCCGGATCGAGGGCGATGGCCCGCGCCAGGCCGACGCGCTTCTTCATGCCGCCGCTGATCTCCGCAGGCTTGAGGTCTTCGAACCCGCGCAGACCGACCAATTCGAGCTTCATCTTCACCATGATGCTGATGATGTTCTCGCCGAGGTCGGTGTGCTCGCGCATGGGCAAGGCCACGTTTTCAGCCACGGTCATGGAGTTGTACAGCGCGCCGGATTGGAACAGCACGCCGAAGCGCCGGCGCATGGCGTTGAGTTCGTCGTAGCTGAGCTTGGAGATGTCCCGGCCGAACATCTTCACGTACCCCTCGTTGGGCTGATGCACGCCGATCATGTGGCGCAGCACCGTGCTCTTGCCACAGCCGCTGCCGCCCATGATGACCAACGTCTGGCCCTTGTAGACCTCCATGTTCACGCCGTCGAGCACCGTGTGGTCGCCGAAGCGCTTGACGAGGTCGCGCACCTCGATCACCGGTTCCCCTTGGGCCGGCCGGGGCGCGGCCTTGGCCTTGGGCACGAAGTCGATCGGGCTGATGGGCGCTTGGGGCATTGGGGCGGAATGGTTAATGGTTGATGGGGGCAAGACGCGGCCGGAGGCCGAATCACAAAATTTGGAAGAAGACCGCGGTGAAGATGAGGTCGGCGATGATGGTGAAGACGATGGCGCGCACCACGGAGTTCGTGGTGGCCTTGCCCACGCCTTCCGCGCCGCCAGACACGTTCAGGCCCTCGTAACAGGCGATGAGCACGATGAGGATCGCGAAGCCTTCGATCTTGATGAGGCCGGAGATGACGTCCTTGGCCTTGAGCGCGTCGCAGGTGCGCCGAAAGTAGAGCAACGCCGGGATGTCGAGCAGGGTCGTGCCCACAATGAAGCCGCCAAGCAGGCCGACCAGGTTCGACAGCACGGTCAGACACGGCAGCATGATCATGCAGGCGAACAGCCGCGGCACGACGAGGAAGCGAATGGGGTCAATGGCTGAGGTTTCGAGTGCGATGATCTCTTCGGAGACTTCCATCGTGCCCAGCTCGGCCGCGATGGCCGCGCCCACGTACCCGGCCATGACGATGGCGGTGAGCAGCGGCCCTAGCTCTCTCATGATCGCAATGCCGACGATGTCGGCCGTGAGGTCGGTAAAGCCCACGACGCGCAGGACCAAGGCCATCTGGAAGGCCAGGATCATGCCCACGAAGAGGATGACAAGGAAGGTGATGGGGATGGATCGCACGCCCACGCGAACCATTTGCTCGAATGCGGCCCGCCTGCCGAACTTGAGCCCCTTCATGGGCCCCACGGTCGCCCAGTAGATGCCATCCTGCAGGAGGTACCACATGCCTCCCATGTATTCCAGCGTGGCAATGCCGGTGCGGCCGATGCCGCCAACCGCGTTCACGAGTCGCGACGCCAAAGTCGTCCTCCTGCGTCGAATCGACCGCCCTGGCCATCGGCCCGGCGCCGTTCAAACGGCGGGCCTATGCCGAGAGGGCCTCCTCTTCGGAGTCCATGATCTGGAACACGCGGTTCAGGCCCGACAACTCGAAAATGTCCTTCACGTTGTCGTTCATGCCGATGAGCACAAGCTGGGTATCCAACTTCTTGGTGCTCTGGAGGCACTCCACGAGCGTCGCCAGCCCGGAGCTGTCGATATACTTGACCTCGGCTAGGTTGACCACGATCCGCTTGGGTTCCTTCGCCACAAGGTCGCGGAGCTGTTCCCGCATCTTCGGCGAACTCTGCATGTCGATCTCGCCACTGGCGTCGACAATGCAACCGCCTTGCGCGTCGCGTGTGGACACGTTCATCATGGGTCACTCTTCCTCTGGGGGTCGCAGATGTTTCAGCATCCGGAGTTCGATGCCGTCTTGACAATCCGGGTTGTACTTCACTTCGTCCATCACCTGCCGCATGATACACAACCCCAGGCCGCCGGGCTGCGAGAGGTCTTCCTTCTCGAAGCCCTCGATGAAAGCCGGATTCTCGCTCTCGCCGAAGTCCTTCAGCAGCACCTCCAAGTGCTCGCCCGGCACCCACTTGCAGGTGATGATGATGCGCTGGGTCGTGTCGCCTTTGTAGCTGTGGCGGATCACGTTCGTGCACGCCTCGTCCACGGCCAGCATGATCCGCCGAGACTCCCGCTCCTCGAAGCCGGCCTGAAGCGCGGCCTGTTGGATAAAGCCCCTGCTCAGCGGCAGCAACTCGGGATCGCTGGAGGTCTCTAGCACTACGACGTGATTGTCCGTCACTGTCACTCCCAGGGTATGGCAGGGGGAGGAGGCCGCGGCAGCCCATGCGCGCACAGGGCGCCCGATAACCGCAGTCAAAGGCAGGATTCTATCGGCCCCCTCGTGGACTGTCAAGGTCTTTCGCCCGGCGACTGCGGAACAGACACACGGTACGCCGACGGGGAGCCGCCTCGCCGCGGCCAGGCTCCGGCTCAAGCGGGCCAGTGGCTCCCATCGGCCATGGGCGCCTCGGCAGCAGGGCGATTCATCGCCCGTTTCGCCAGCGTAGCGGGCGGGTCACGAAGGCCCCTGCCGCAAGCATGCCTCGGCCTGCGCAACGAAATCCGCGTCGCCGAAGCTGCCGGGCTTGAGCACCACGAGCCAATCGCGCAGGCCGATGGCCATGCCCCACGGCACGCCCGGCGCCACGCTCCCCAGCAGCCGCTGGCCCACCAAACCGAGCGCCTCGAAGACGGCCAACGCGGTGCTGCCGCCAAACACGATCAGCTTGCCGAAGTCCGATGCGGCCAGCGCCTCCCTAACGGTCTCGGCCAGCAGCCTCGCCACGCGCGCACCCACGCCGACCGCGGCGATGCCTCGGCGCTGGCCCAGCGCTTGTGTCTCGCGGACATCGCTCGATGCGGCGATGCACACGCATGGCGCCGCACTGGCCGTACAGAGCTTGGCCGCGCAGGTCGCCTCGCGGGCAAGGGCCGCATCCGAGGCAACGGCCGCGGCCGCGGCGACGCGGACCACCGCCGCGCCGGCCGCGGCCGCATGCAGGAGCTGCGCCCCGGCCACCACGCTCGCGCTGCCGGACACGACGAGCGTGCGCGCTCGCGCCAGCGCCCTCGTGTCCGCGTCCCACGGCGCAGAGCGCTCAGGCGGCGGCATGCGCTTGGCCAATTCGCCCGCGAGGGCAGACGCTCCGCAGACAAGGCGGTCGCACCCAAGCGCGTCCGCGACCCGCGCGAGGTCGGCGTCGGTCGCCGCGTCGACGATCGCCATGCCGCCTTGCCGGCGCAGCGCGTCGATGCGCGGCAGGTCCGCCTGCGCCACCAGGTGCACCGGCCGTTGGGTCTGTGCGCCGAGCACCCGCGGCAGAAACGCGTCCGCCATGGGATGGAGCGGGTCGCGAGCCATTTCCGTCTCGTGGATCGGCCGGCCGTGGACGTAGTGCGCGCCGGCCACGGTCGTGCGGCCCTGGGCCGGAAACGCAGGCACGACCGCGGCAAAGCCGACGCCCACGGCATCGAGCGCGGCCTCGATCTCCGCGCCCACGTTGCCGCGGAAACCGGAGTCGATCTTCTTGTAGATGAGATCCGCTCCGCTCAGCAGGCCCACCGCGCGGCGCACGCGCGCCGCGGCTTGCGCGGGGGGAGCGTGCCGGGTCTCTGTGTCCAGGACAACGGCCGCCGCGTCGTCGAGCGTGTGCACCTCGGCCGCGTCGAGGAGCAGAATCTGGGTGGGCCACCCCGCGGCGGTGAACGCGGCGCCCACGTCCCCCGCGCCGGTCAGGTCGTCGGCGACCGCGGCGATCATGCGCACACCCGGTTGCCCCAGGCCTTTTTAGCGCGGTACATCGCCTCGTCGGCCATCTGGAGGAATTCGTCGGGAGTGATCTCTCTATCCGGGAGTTCCACGACTCCAATGCTGCACCGCACGCCATCGACTTGGGCGTCGGGAGAGACTTGGAGGGTGTATCGCTCGACGCGCACCCGCACCCGCTCGGCGAAGATTCGCGCTCCGGCCATGTCCGTCTCAGGCAGGAGCACGGCAAACTCGTCTCCGCCTATCCGGCCCACCGTGTCGGTCTCTCGGGCGGATGCGAGGAAGAGCCTGCCCAGGTCGGCCAGCACGCGATTGCCCACCGCGTGGCCCAGCATGTCGTTCACAGGCTTGAAGTTGTCCAGGTCGATGTAGCCCATACAGAGCGGCCGGCTGTGCCGCCGTGCGCGTTTGACCTCGGCCGCGAGGGCCATCTCGAAGTAGCGGTGGTTGTATGTGCCGGTGAGTGCGTCGAGGAAGGTGAGCCTCTCCAGGTGCTGGCGGCTCTGCCGGTCCGTCCGGCGCAGATACGTGTAGTGCAGCGTCAGCATGACGGCCGCGACCGCCACGGTGCCCCAGAGCGTGACGCGCTCGGAAGGGCCGGGCGGGTTTGCGGAGGACATGCGGAAGATGATGATCATGACCAACCCAATGCAGAGCAAGGCCATGAGCACGAAGACGTGCATGAAGCGCTTCTGGATCGCCCGTAGTTCGTCGATCTGGAGTGGGTCTCGTTCGGGTGTCATGGCGGCGCGGATCCACTGAGATTCCCCCATTTGCGGCTGTTCTTTGCGCCGTATTGTAGCAATCGCCACTCACAAAGCAAGGGGAGAGCGCCGCGCGGGCGAACCTTGACTTCCGCGCCCTCCGGAGATATCATTCGTGGTTTACCATTTGCCCCCATTTCATGCCGGATTGCAGCATCGCTGCCGTTTCGGAGAGAGCATGGCCCTGATAGTGCAGAAGTTCGGCGGCACGTCCGTGGCCAACGCGGAGCGCATCCTCGCCGCGGCCACGCGTGTGCTTGAGACACGGGCCAAGGGCAACGATCTCGTCGTTGTGGTGTCGGCGCGCGGGGGCATGACCGACGAACTGATCCGCCTCGCAGAGGAGATCCACCCTGCCCCCCCCCCGCGCGAGATGGACATGCTCCTGTCCACCGGCGAGCAGCAATCCATTGCGCTCATGGCCATGGCCATCGAGAAGCTGGGCCACAAGGCCATCTCGTTCACCGGCGCCCAAGTCGGCCTCATGACCGACAGCCGGCACAGCAAGGCCCGTATCCAGAAGATCGGCACGGAGAAAATTCGCCGCGCACTCGACGATGGCAACGTGGTCATCGTCGCCGGCTTCCAGGGCATCGACGAGTATGACAATATCACGACGCTCGGCCGCGGCGGCTCGGACACGACCGCGGTGGCGTTGGCCGCGGGCCTGAAGGCCGACATGTGCGAGATCATGACCGACGTAGACGGCGTGTATACGGCCGATCCGCGCCGGGCGCCCAAGGCGCGCAAGCTCGACGTGATTACGTATGACGAGATGCTCGAATTGGCCAGCATGGGCGCCAAGGTCATGCACTCACGGGCCATGGAGTTTGCCAAAAAATATGAAGTGCCTCTCAAGGTGCGGTCCAGCTTTACCGATGCCGAAGGCACGCTGATCTGCAAGGAGACGCCAGACATGGAGGAAGTGGTTGTTCGCGGGGCGGCGGTGCACTGCGGCGAGGCCAAGGTGACGATCCACGCGGTGCCGGACAAGCCCGGCGTGGCCGCCGGTGTCTTCGCGGCTCTCGGCGCCGCAGACGTGAATATCGACGTGATTGTCCAGAACATCAGCGCAGACGGCAAGACGGACATCACCTTTACCGTGCCCCGAGGCGACTTGGACCGTGCGCTCGACACCATGCGGGCGACGGCCAGAGAGGTGGGAGCGGCCGGCGTGTCGTCGGACGCGTCCATCGCCAAGCTGTCCGTCGTGGGCATCGGCATGCGAAGCCACGCCGGCATCGCGTCCAAGATGTTCCAGGCCCTGGCCAGCGCCGGGGTGAATATCCAGATGATTAGCACGTCCGAGATCAAGATCTCCTGCGTCATCGACGAGGCGTCCGCCGATATCGCGCTCCAAGCCGTGCACACAGCCTTTGGGCTCGACAAACCCGAGTAGGCATTGGTCACTGGCCACTGGTCACTGGTCACTGGTCACTGGTCACTGGCCACTGGCGGCCCCGACGTTCTTGACTGGTGATGGGATACTGCGGGTTCCGTACCCTGTGGCGCGATCTGAGATGCGGCATTCGCAAATACGCGATACATATCGCCCCCCTCGCGCGGATACTTTTCAGTTGAAGACTGTCCTCGCGCGTGTGACGCGCCCAGCCCTTGAGGCTTCACTTGTCCACTCGCATCGACATCTATGACACGACGCTACGCGACGGAGCGCAGGGCCCGGGAGTGGCGTTCTCCGTGCAGGACAAGTTGCAGCTCCTGGAGCAACTCGACGCGTTCGGCATCGACTACGTGGAGGGCGGGTTCCCCCTGGCCAACGAGAAGGAGCGGGAGTTCTTCGAGGGCGCCAGGCGACTCCCGCTCAAGCAGGCGCGGCTCGCCGCATTTGGCAGCACGCGCAAAGCCGGCGCCCAGGCCCAGGCCGACAAGTGGCTCCAGGCCCTGCTCGAAGCCGAGACGGAGGTGGTGACCCTCGTGGGCAAGGCGTGGACTTTGCACGTGGCCGACGTGCTGCGCACCACGCTCGACGAGAACCTCCGCATGATCCATGACTCGGTCGCGTTCATGAAGCAGCAGGGCCGGGAGGTCGTCTTCGACTCGGAACACTTCTTCGGCGGCTATCGGGCCGATCGCGAGTACGCGCTCAAGACGCTGAAGGTCGCCCACGAGGCCGGGGCCGACGTGCTCGTGCTCTGCGACACGAACGGCGGCTCGCTGCCGGGCCAGATCGCCGAGGCGATGGACGCCGTGGCGAACGCCCTGCCGGCCAAGCTCGGCGTGCACACGCACAACGATAGCGACATGGCCACGGCGAACGCGGTGACCGCGGTGCTGCACGGCGCCACCCACGTGCAGGGCACCATCAACGGCATTGGCGAACGGTGCGGCAACGCGGACCTGTGCACCATCGTGCCCAACATCATGCTCAAGGCGGGATACGAGTGCCTCGACGGCCGCGGCTTGGAGAAGCTGACCGAGCTGTCGCGCTACGTGTACGGGTTGGCGAACATGAACTGGCGGGACACGCAGCCCTTCGTGGGCACGAACGCGTTCGCACACAAGGGCGGCCTGCACATCGACGCCATGCAGAAGAACCCCCTTACGTACGAGCACATCGACCCCGCCCTCGTGGGCAACGAGCGAAGCATCCTCGTGTCGGAACTCTCGGGCCGGGCCATGATGCTCGCCAAGGCCGACAAGCGCCTCATCGACATGGGCCAAGCGACGGTGGACCGCGTGCTGGCGGAACTCCAGCACCAAGAGAACATGGGATACCACTTCGAGGCCGCGGAAGCGTCGTTTGAAATCCTGGTGCGGAAGCTGCTCGGCCAGCACGAAAGCTTCTTCCAGTTGGAAGGCTTCCGAGTCATTGTCGAAAAGGGGCCCAATGGCGAACCGATCACCGAGGCCACGCTCAAGATATCCCTCGGAAGCCTTGTGGAGCACACGGCGAGCGAAGGCGACGGCCCGGTGAATGCGCTCGATGGCGCGCTGCGCAAAGGCATCGAGCATCACTACCCAAGCCTGAGAGACATGCACCTGTCGGACTACCGCGTGCGCGTCATCAACCCCAAGGAAGGCACCGCGGCCAAGGTCCGGGTCATGATCGAGTCGCGAGACCAAAACGACCAATGGGGCACCATCGGAGTCTCGGAGAACATCATCGAGGCCAGTTGGCTCGCACTCGTGGACAGCGTCGAGTACAAGCTCGTCAAGGACGGCGTCGATCCGCTTGTGCGTTGACCCCACCTGGGCGCGTGGCGACGATGCGTTGACACGGGGCGCGTCTCCAGTAAACTGGGGAGTTCCCATGGCCCGTTCTCGCGCGTTAAAGCGTTCCCCGGCGTGCATGGCGCCGCACACCCCAGACCGATAACCCCTACGGAGCAAGCTTTGACTTCCCCTGCACCCAAGCCTGCGCTCGACCTGCCGACGCAATACAACCCGGCCGCGGTCGAAGACCGGCTGTACGAGTCTTGGGAGACCGAGCAGTATTTCCACGCCGAGCCAGGCCCCGGCAAGCCGTACACGATCGTCATCCCCCCGCCGAACGTGACCGGCGTGCTGCACATGGGCCACGCCCTGAACAACGCGCTCCAAGACATCCTCATCCGCTGGCGCCGCATGCAGGGCTTCAACACGCTCTGGATGCCCGGCACCGACCACGCCGGCATCGCCACCCAGAACGTGGTCGAGCGCTCCCTCGCGGAGAAGAACCTGCGGCGCCAAGACGTGGGCCGGGAAAAGTTCGTCGAAGCCGTGTGGCAATGGAAGGAGGAGTACGGCTCCACCATCATTCGCCAGCTCAAAAAACTCGGCAGCTCCTGTGACTGGGCGCGCGAGCGCTTCACCATGGACGACGGCCTGAGCGCCGCGGTGCGCGAGGCCTTCGTGCGGCTCTACGAGCGCGGCCTCATCTACAAAGGCAAATACATCATCAACTGGTGCCCGCGCTGCGTGACCGCGCTCGCGGATGACGAGGTGGACCACGAAGACCATGACGGCCACCTCTGGTACATCAAGTACCCCTTCAAGGCCAACCCCCACCTCTACGTCGAAGTGGCGACCACGCGGCCGGAAACCATGCTTGGCGACACCGCTGTCGCGGTCAACCCCAAGGACGAGCGCTACCAGGAGATGGTCGGCGAAACACTCATCTTGCCCGTGATCGGCCGCGAAATCCCCATCGTGGCCGACGACTTCGTGGACGCGTCGTTCGGCACCGGCGCGGTGAAGGTCACCCCGGCGCACGACCCCAACGACTTCCAGATTGGCCTGCGGCACGACCTGGCCCAGATCAACGTGATGAGCGAGTCCGGCGTCATGAACGCACATGCCGGCCCTTACAACGGCATGGACCGCTTCGAGTGCCGCGAAGCGCTCGTGGAGGAGCTGAAGAAGGAAAAACTCCTCCAACGCGTCGAGTCCCACCAACACGCAGTCGGCCATTGCTATCGCTGCAACGCGGTGATCGAGCCCTACCTCTCCGACCAGTGGTTCGTGAAGATGAAGCCCCTGGCCGAGGAAGCCATCAAGGCCACCCACGAGGGCCGGGTCTCGTTTTTCCCTGACCGCTGGACCAAGGTCTACCTCCGGTGGCTCGAAAACGTGCGCGACTGGTGCATCTCCCGGCAGATCTGGTGGGGCCATCGCATCCCGGCGTGGGAATGCCAAGAGTGCCACAAGACAATCGTGGCCCGCGACGATCCGAAGGAGTGCGACGCGTGCGGAGGAGCGCTCGACCAAGACGAGGACGTGCTCGACACCTGGTTCAGCTCCTCGCTCTGGCCCTTCTCAACCCTGGGGTGGCCCGAGCAGACTCCTGAACTCGGCTGCTACTACCCCACGTCCACACTCGTGACCGACCGCGGCATCATCTATTTCTGGGTCGCACGCATGGTCATGATGGGCCAGGCCATGATGGGAAAAGAGCCCTTCTCGCACGTGTACATCCACGGCACGATCCTCGACGAGATCGGCCGCAAGATGAGCAAGTCCCTCGGCAACGGCATCGACCCCTTGGAGATGATCGCCAAGTACGGCGCCGACGCGGTGCGCGCGTCGCTCATCCTGCTCACCGTGGAGGGGCAGGACGTGAAGCTGAGCGAGAGCCGGTTCGAGATGGGCCGGAACTTCGCCAACAAGCTCTGGAACGCGTCGCGCTTCGCGCTCATGAACCTGACCGAAGACGCCGGAGCCGACCCCGGCGAGCCGGCTCTGGAAGACGTGTGGATTCGGAGCCGGCTCAACGCCGTCACCGGCCGCGTCACCAAGGCGCTCGAAGAATACCAGTTCAACGAAGCCCTGCGCCTGCTCTACGACTTCACGTGGCGCGAGTTCTGCGACTGGTACCTCGAAATCATCAAGCCGCGCCTGTATGCCGACGGCCAGGCCGCCGCGGCCGACAAGGCCGCCGCACAGAGAACCCTCGCCGAGACCCTCGACTCGCTGCTGCGGCTCCTGCACCCGTTCGTGCCGTTCATCACCGAGGAGATTTGGCTCAAGCTCAAGTCGCTCGGCAAGCTCGACCTGCCGAGCCCGACGATCATGCGCGCCGAATGGCCCCAAGTCGATGCCGCCTGTGACGCGGCCGACGTGGAGGCCGCGATGGCGCAGCTCCAGGACATCATCCGCGGCGTGCGCAACATCCGCAACAAATTCGGCGTCCAGGATCGCAAACCACTCGCGGCGATCGTGTCCACGCCAGACGAAGCCACAAAGGCCGCGCTCAGCCCGCACAGCGAGTTCCTCACGCGCATGGGTTTCCTCGAGAGCCTGGACATTGGCGTGGGCCTGGCCAAGCCGGACCGGGCCGCGACCTAAGTCATTGGCAGCCTCCAGGTCTTCGTGCCCCTCGCAGACGTGATCGACCTGGACGCCGAGCGCAAACGGCTCGAAGGCCGCATCGCGAAGGCCGAGGACCAGTTGAACGGCGTGCGCCGCAAGCTGGCGAACGAGAGCTTCGTGGAACGCGCCCCGGCCGAAGTCGTGCAGCGCGAACGCGACCGACAGGCCGAGATCGCCGGCCAGATCGAAATGTGGCAGCAGAACCTGAAGGACCTGCTGTAGCGCCATGAAGGCTCGCCTGAAAACCATCGCCGGTTATGGACAAGGCGACGTGTTGTCGCTCGACGGCTACGATGTGGTCACCATTGGCCGCACGCGCTACAACACGATCCAAGTGATGGAGCGCGACGTGTCGCGCACGCACTGCCGCGTCGAGCGCTTCGGGGCCGTGTGGCGGTTCGCCGACGCCGGCAGCCGCAACGGCACACTGCGGAATGGAGAGGAGGAGAAAAGCGGGATTCTCAAGCGGGGCGACCGACTCCAGATCGGCCACACCACGTTCGAGATCGAACTGCTGCCGGGCACGCCCAGCCCGGCAGACGTGTCGCGGGAGTCCGAAGTCGACGAGACCGCCGACTCGTCGGCCATGTTTCCCTCCAACGTCACCACGGCGGACAGCGTCGCCACGGGAGCCGCCACGCCCGCGATCCACGTGGTGCGTCGCCCCGGCTTCTCCTGGACGAACCCAGTGACCCTGTTCGTGCTCGCGTTCCTCATCACTATGGCCATCGGCGTGGCCATGATGCACGTCCGAGGCGGCGCCGCCAAGGAGGCCAGCGGCGCCGGGGACGATTCGTCGCTGTCGCTGACCGCGGACGAATAGGGGGCAGCGGGCGCTGCGGCTCGCCGCCCGGCGTGTCCGACACGCGGCCACGAAAACCAAAACCCGCCCCGGCCTCAGCCCGCCATCGCCTCCCGCGCCTCCTCCAACAGGCGCACCGACTCCGCCACCACGATCTCCCCAGCCTCTGCCGCAACCTTGGCCGACCGCGCGTCGAGCAATTCGTACCCGCCTTCGTCGTACGCCGCTCGATGGGGGATGTAGCCCACGTAGTCGTTGGCCAGCTCCACGACGTACGTGTACGCGAACGGCGATTGCCGCTTGATCTCTCGGCCCAGCTCGACGCACAGCTCCCCGGGGTTGGCCACGAACGCCACGTCGTTGATCGCCAGCACTTGGAGCCACGTCTTGACTTCCGTGTCTCCTGCTTCGTGCAGCCTGCGCCACTCCTCTCTGAACACCTCCTCCCCGTCCGGCCAGTCGCGGCGGATCGCGTCGATGCGCAGCTTCGAGAAATCGCGCAGGGGCAACGTGACCTCGACCTTCTTCGCCCACAGCCGCACGTCGGGCGTGGTCTGGAGGCCATCGGCCAGGCGCAGCAACTCCTTTGCGAGCGCTTCGCCCACCTGGTTCGCACCGGCCGTGGGGTTGAGATTCCCGCAGGCGCCCGCAGTGTAGAGCGTCGGCGACGCGATCGCGTCGCGCAGGTGTTGGTCCACGCGCACGGGGTACGAACCATCGATCCGATTGTTCGGCGGCTCGTGGCAATTCGCGTGGAGCGTGTAGTTGAACACGGAGGCGATGGGCTCCTCCTGCGCGTTCTTCACCATCACAAAACCCACTTCGGGATCGATCTCCCCCGCCGGCCCCACGACCTCGTCCGGGTCGGGCCGCAGCCAGGTGTTGCGCACGTAGCCGGACTTGAGCAGCACGCGCCGGTAGTGGGACGACTCCTCGTGCCGGCCCGACGCCACGCCCACGCTCGCCGGTTCGAGGCGTTCATGTGCAAGCGTGGCCGCGTCCGCGATGTAGCGCGGCAGCAGCGCAAGGTAGTGGCTGTCCAGACAGCCTTCGGGCGAGAACACGCCGCTCGTGTAGGGGCCCGCGTGGGTGTGCGACGCGGCGACCAGGACGTGCTCCGGCGGGATGCCTGTTCGCTCGGCAATGGCTGCGGTCGCCGCGTCCACGATCTCGTGGGCCAGCACACACAGGTCCACGGCCACAATGGCCGCGGCCCTCTGGCCATCGTCCAGCGCGAGCGCACGCACGGACAGCGGCGTGCCTACGCTTACGGACGCTCTCGGACGCAAACCGCCGCAGAGTGCGACGCCAATGGGCGGGGTGATGTCGCATTCACCGAAGCCGGCGCGGAAGGCTGCTTCTGCCATGAGTGGTTCTCCACCAAGAAAGGGCCTCGTATCGTGACGCGGCATGTTACTTTCTGAATGCGGCCTCGACAAGCGGCTCGTCTGTAACGCGAGCCAACGGCGCTCGTAACGGGAGCGATGCCTGGCGGTCTCGCGCAACGATTGGCCACGAGTTTCCCCAGGATTTCCACCTCTTACAACGAGTGTCATGTACACGAGGCCGTGCGGGACGCGCGGGGCGTTTCTAGTGGGGCGATTCATCGCCCGCTTTTCAGCGTTGATGACGGGCCATGAATGGCCCTGCTACAAGCCAGCGGCGCCTGCCGCTCGGATCAGCAAATCTCATGGGGAAACTCCTGAACGATTGCCTCTTGACTTGTCCGCGGCCCGTTGGTACAGTGTGCAGCGCGATGCGGTGGCTGGTTTGCGCATCGCGAGGAGCGGTGCTATTGAGCCACGCGCCACCCCCTCCGTCGGCGAATCTGTCGCGGTCATTCTGTGGAGCATGATCCTAATGAGAGCACACGTGAACACAAAGTCGATGAAGCTTCTCGCCCTGGTCGCTGGCAGTCTGGTGCTGTGCGGCTGCCAGACGAAGCCCATGCAGGCCGTCGGGATGTACTGTGCCGACCGCGGACGCGATTTGCTGGACACGGTGACGGTCGCCGCGGAGACGGGCAACCGCAGCGCGGCGATCCAGTTTGCGGGCTTCCCGATCGGATTTGGCGATGGCGAAGGCGTGGGCTGTGGCCTCCGCTCGGGCAAAGTCGGCCAGTACGCGTTTACGGACTACTACTACTGGCTCTTTGGCGACAAGTCGTTCACCCCCAACGGAGATCCGCGAGGCAAGGGCTATGTGGTGGACTGGGAGTGGTTGCCCATGCCGATCCTCAACAACCCCTTCGGCGGGCCCAATCGCGTGCAGTGGCAGCTCGAGGCGTCAGCCGGCATCCGAGTCATTGGCTTTCGAGCGGGCATCAACATCGGCGAAATCGTGGACTTCGTTCTCGGCATCTTCACCGTCGACATCATGGCCGACGACACCGCGGCGGTGAAAGCTCGCAAAAGGGCGGCAGCCGCAGCCGCGCAAGCAACGGAATAGCCTCGCAGGGCATTCTGTTCCAGTTTCTCGTTTCGTAACACTTCAGCCGATTGCAACAGTCGTTGGCCCCATGAACGTGCGCGAGTTCAATGGACAGCGTTTCCGCTTGACGCAACGCTGTTGGGAAGCCCAACGGGCTTCCGGCTTCTAGCCCAGGGTTGCGGCCGCAGGCCGC
>JAJRTI010000398.1 GCA_024278415.1 Planctomycetota bacterium
AGTAGGCCCGTGAGGGCCTTCCGCCCGGGTTGCGATTTGCCATCGGAGCAGAGGGCGCCCTTACGGTCGCCACTACGAGCGGGTCGCGCTTGTAGTAGGCCCGTGAGGGCCTTCCGCCCGGGTTGCCATTCCCCATCGGAGCAGAGGGCGCCCTTACGGTCGCCACCACGAGCGGGTCGCGCTTGTAGTAGGCCCGTGAGGGCCTTCCGCCCGAGTTGCGATTTGCCATCGGAGCAGAGGGCGCCCTTACGGTCGCCACTACGAGCGGGTCGCGCTTGTAGTAGGCCCGTGAGGGCCTTCCGCCCGGGTTGCCATTCCCCATTGGAGCAGAGGGCGCCCTTACGGTCGCCACTACGAGCGGGTCGCGCTTGTAGTAGGCCCGTGAGGGCCTTCCGCCCGGGTTGCGATTCGCCATCGGAGCAGAGGGCGCCCTTACGGTCGCCACTACGAGCGGGTCGCGCTTGTAGTAGGCCCGTGAGGGCCTTCCGCCCGGGTTGCGATTTGCCATCGGAGCAGAGGGCGCCCTTACGGTCGCCACTACGAGCGGGTCGCGCTTGTAGTAGGCCCGTGAGGGCCTTCCGCCCGGGTTGCCATTCGCCATCGGAGCAGAGGGCGCCCTTACGGTCGCCACTACGAGCGGGTCGCGTCGCGTTCGATACTTCAGCCGTGACACGACACTGGAAGTATCTGCCCCTGAGATGTTCAGGCCAGCAGCCCGTCCTACCCGATCTTCACCTCCAACTCGCGGTCGGGCCCATCGATGGGCAGGTCCACCCACCGGCCGTGCAGTCGGTCAGAAACGTGGAACCCCACGATGATCTCGAGCGCGGCGCGTCCGTCTTCGCCTGTGGAGGTCGGTGTCGCGTCGCCGTCCAAGCAGCGCACAATCTCGTCCACCGCGAGCCACACGGATGACGGGGAGTCGGCAGGTGCGGTGATGACGCGGGGCTCTCCTTCAACGGGCTCGACCACCGCATGCTTGCCGTGCATCGCGACCTGCCCCTGCGTCCCCACAATGCGGATGGTCCACGGCATCGGCAAGTCGTCGGGCGCGTGCACGAACATCTTCACGTCGTTCGTCATCTTCACGACGCCCCATCCGCCGGGATCATGGTACTGCGCTCCGCGGCAGTCCTGCCGCCCCGTCGCGTCGAGTTCTCCACTCACAGCCAACGCGTCGAGGCCGGTGAGATGCCGCACCGCGTCGAACACGTGAGTGCCGACGTTGCCCAGGCGGCCCGTGGTCCAATGCGCAGTCACGTGCAGAACCTCGCCGATCTCGCCATCCGCGATCGCCTGTTTAGCGATCTGGTACACCGGCGCCCATCGCCGGTTGTGGTTGATCACGAGCCGCGCGCCGCGCTCCTTGCACACGTCGATGAACCGGTCCGCGTCGGACAGCTTCGTCGTGATCGGCTTCTCGCAGAAGATGCACTTCACCCCCGCGTCCGCGCACGCGATCCCGATCTCCGCGTGGTACGGGCTGTTGGTCGCGATGCTCACGATGTCGAGCTGCTCTTTGGCGAGCATCTCGCGCCAATCCGCGTAAATCTTCGACACCCCCTCGCGCTCAGTGAACCGCCGGCGCCTGCCTTCGTCCCGGCTCGATCCCGCGGCCAACTCCACCCGCGGGTGCTGGTTCAGAGCCACCGCGTGCGTGCCGTCGAGATTCGCCACCTGTTGCCCCAGCGCGTCGCCGGACACTTGGTCGCCCGCTCCGACGAAACCCAGGCCGATGACCGCCGCACGGTACCTTCGATCGCTGCTCACGTGTTCCTCCGATGCTCAGCCTAACGACAGCGGGAAGCTCGTGAGCTTCTCCACGCCGCTATCAGTGACAAGAAACGTCTCCTCCAAGCGCACGCCCGCACGGAGCGCGTCGCCGTACACGCCAGGCTCGCAAGTGAAGACCTGGCCCGCCTCAAACGTGTCCTCCGCGTGCGGCCACAAGCGCGGCCATTCGTGCGCGCGCAGGCCGATCCCGTGGCCCGCGTGATGGGGCATGGCGTTCACCTCAAACGGCAGGCCCGCCAACGACTCCGCGATCTCCTTGAACACATCGGCCGTGCGCTGGCCGGGCTTCGCCGTCTCCTCGACCCTCGCGAGGGTCTCGGCGACGCGGTCGTGCGCCGCGGCTTGTTCGGCGGTCGGCTCGCCCACGGCAAACGTGCGCGCCATGTCCGACCAGTAGCCTCTGACCGTCGGAAACGAGTCCACAATGTACAGCTCGCCTGCCTCGATCTCCCGATCCCGAGCGGGCCCGCCGGCTTGGCCGGCCTGGAAGTCGCCGCCGAACTCGACCACGCAGCCCGCCGCGCAGCAAATCGCCGCGTGCGCGATCTCGAACACCTCGATTTCGTTCATGCCCGGCCGGAGCGCGTCGCGCACGGCTGCGTACCCGGCCTCGTTCGCGGCGATAGCTGCGCGGAGCAATACGATCTCATCTTCGTCCTTGAACTGCTGCATCGCCCACAGCGCCGAATCGATGCTCACCACCTCCAACCCGAGCGCGTCCATTGTGGCCGCGACCGCGTGCGACGCGTGCTCGAGCGACATGCCGACCTTGCCGCTCAGTTCACCAACCGCATTGCGCACCACACGCGCCATGCGCGTGCGAGCGTCGCGCAGGCTCGAGCACATGTCCTGCGCCTGGTAGTGAGTCGCCCGGCCCACCAACGGCTCTGGCATGCCCTCGTTGCACACCACGAGCGGCTCGCCGTCAACCGGCACAACCAGCAGACACGGCCACGTCTTCAGCCACGCGCCTGTGAAGTAGTAGACGTCGCGGTGGTCCTCGATGACCGCTGCCCCACACCCGTTCTGAGCGAGTGCCACGCGCAGCCGTTCGACGCGTCGGGCGCAGCCTGCCGCGGTCAGGGCGCAAGTTCCAGGTTGGTGGGCCATATGACTTTCTCAGTGAACACGAACATTAACCGCGGCCTTGGGCCGCAACAACATCTCTGAGGATCCCTGTCGACCCACCAAGCCGTTCTGACGTGGTGGTGCTGGGCGTAGCCGTCGTGCGTGTTTAGTGCGCGCATGACGCGTAGCCGCATGCGTCAGCATGCGGCTACGGTGCACGCTAAACACGTACAGCCGTCCAGCACAAGTGGCCGCGGGCGTGGGATTATACCCCCCGCGCGCTCGTTGTCAAAGAATCGGCTGTTCTGGTAACATGCGCGGCCTATGTCTTTGCCTGGCCAACAACTCAAGATTGCCGCGGTGGAGCCGTTCTACGGCGGCTCGCACAAGGCTTTCCTCGACGGATACCAGCGGTATAGCCGGCACCAGGTGGACGTGTTCGGTTTGCCCGCGCGCAAATGGAAGTGGCGCATGCGTGGCGCCGCGCTGCACTTTGCGGAGATTCTGAAGGACACCATCGCGGAGTATGACCTGCTGTTCGCCTCGGACTTCCTGAGCCTCGCGGACCTGGTTGCGCTCATGCCGACCCTGTTGGCTCGCATTCCCAAGGTCGTGTACTTCCACGAGAACCAGCTCACCTATCCTTACCAGCACGAGTCCGAGCGCGATTACCAGTTCGCTTTCACGAATATCACGACGTGCCTGGTCGCGGACCGCGTGCTGTTCAACTCCGAGTTCCACCGCGGCGAGTTCCTCGGAGCCCTAGTGCCCTTCTTGAAGAAGATGCCCGACTTCCGGCCCCAGGGAGTCGTGGACGCGATCGCCGCGAAGTCGTCCGTGCTCTACTTTGGACTGGACTTGGCTCGCTTGGTTGAGGGTGAGGAGCCTGAGCGGACCGGCCCGCCCATCGTCTTGTGGAACCACCGCTGGGAATATGACAAGAACCCAGAGGAGTTCTTTCACGTGATCATGGGGCTCGCGGACGAAGGCGCGGACTTCCGCGTGGCGATCGTAGGCGAGCACTATCGACAGTATCCCGAAGTGTTCGACCAAGCCCGTGATGCCCTCGGCGACCGCGTCGTGCAGTTCGGCTATCTCGACAGCAAAGCCGCGTACTGCGACTTGCTGCGCCGATGCGACATCAGCGTCTCTACTGCGATCCACGAGTTCTTCGGCGTGTCCGTGCTCGAAGCCATCGCGGCCAAGTGCTACCCGCTGCTCGCGAATCGGCTCACCTATCCCGAATTGCTGCCCTCGCAGCACCACGGCCGCCACTGGTTCAACACGCCCAACCAACTCCGCCGAAAGCTGCTTGACGCCATCCACCGGCCCGACGCTATCCGCAACACGGACCTGAGCCACGTGGCCCAGCGGTTCAGTTGGGACGCGCTGATCGAGCAATACGACGACGTGATGGCGGCGGCGGCATCGCAAGGAGCATGACCATGCGACAAGTCAGTGAACACGTCTGGGCCGAGGTCGACTACGATGGCGCCAACGTGGGCTGCGTGGTCGGCGAACGCGGGGTGGTGATGGTCGAGGCGCCCATGTGCCCTTCGGACGCGCGGGACTGGCTCGCGCGCGTGCGCGGTGTCACCGATCGGCCGATCCGCTTCATCGTCACCACCGACCATCACTTCGACCACGCGGTGTGCAGTTCGATCCTCTGCCCCGACCTCATCATGCACGAAGAGGCCGCGGCCGCGTTCGAACACGAGGTCAAGGGCTACGTCGAGGACCTTTTCCTGACGTATTACGCGGCCCGTTTCGAGGAGGTGCGCGGCGATATCGCGCGCCTCGAAATCGTCAGCCCCCTCATCGTCTTCAGCCACCTCATGGTCATCGATCTCGGCGACGTGCGGATCGAGCTGACCCACGTGGGCGGGCACGCAAAGGGCACGTCGCTCGTGTACGTGGTCGAGGACGGAGTGCTGTTCGCCGGCGACAACGTGACCCACGGCCGGCACGCGTACATGGGCGAGATGTCGCTCGATGCTTGGCTGGAGGCCCTGCACACCGCGGCCGGCCTGGAGCCCAAGCTCGTTGTGCCTGGACACGGCGACGTCGGCGACGCGGACACGATCCACACCATGACGCGTTTCTTCACGCGCATGAAGAAACACGTCGAGCGCGGCATCGAACTCGGCCTCACGGAGGACCAAGTCGCCGCGGACCACGCGGACCTCGTGGCCTTTTTCCCCATCCCTCCCGGACGAGAGGCGATGACTCCCGAATGGGTGGAGGAAGGGCTGCGACGGAGCTACCGGGAGCTGGCGTGATGCTCCTCTGTTAGTGCCGCCACCACCAGGCTCCGGGACGCCCGCAAGAAGGCTTTAACTCCGATAGATCAGACGGATCCGCCAGACCTCGCATGCTGGCGCATGCGGCTACCGCCCCTCTTAACCCAGGAGCCCCACCATGGCCAACGAAACCGTTTTCCGACGCTACGAAGGCAACCCGATCATCGTGCCGGACCAAGTCCCGCGCGCGAACAGCATCTTCAACAGCGCGGTCATTCCCTATGGCGACGGATACGTCGGCGTGTCTCGAGTGGACGAAATCTGCCGCACCATGTCCTTGCACACCGGTTGGAGCAAGGACGGCATCCACTGGGGCATCTCGCCGGAGCGCATCAACCTCGTCTGCGACGACGAGGAAATCGCCACCCACGGCGTGGGCTACGATCCGCGCGTCACGCCCATCGATGGCGAATACTACGTCACCTGGTGCAACGATTACCACGGCC
>JAJRTI010000399.1 GCA_024278415.1 Planctomycetota bacterium
AGAGTAAGACTAAGAGTAAGACTAAGAGTAAGATTGAGAGCAAGACCACCGCCCGCGGCCTATCACCAACAAAAAAGCCCACAACATGCCGAAACACCTCCTTCCCCTCCTCTTGATCGCCTCACTCGCTACCGCGGCGCAAGAACGCGCTTGGGACTTCGAGTCCGACGCGGATGGCCTTCGCTCCGAAAACACTGCAAGCGGCATCATCGCCGAGCCGGGCAACCCCGCGAACCACGTGTTCCAGATCGTCGCGACCCAAGCGCACCACACGCGGCTCACGGTCGAGGGCAGCGAAACGCTCCGCAACTTCGTCATGCGTTTCCGCGTCAAGGTGCTCGAATGGACCGGCGCGGCGCCGACGGCGTACGCGTACGGCGCGGTGGGCAAAGGCGGCATGCGCATCCTGGGGCTCGGCCGCGACGGCGGTGGTCTGTCCTGCTGGTATGGCCGGCAGGAACAGAACCCCCAGTTGGGCCGTGTGGGCATCGGATACGGCGAGCCCAGCCAGCGGTGGACGCACGTGCAGATCGCCTGCTACGACGGTTACATCCTCGCCAAGGCCTGGCCCGAGGGGCAGCCGGAGCCGTACTGGCAGGCCGAGGGCCGCGACCCGCGGAACATCCAGGGCTTGATCGGCGTGGGCTTGTGGACCTCGCCCCGCACGCCTTCGACCGCCAAGGCGATCTACGACGACCTGCGCGTCACGCCCATCGGCAAGGCCGACCTCCAGCGCTTCGGCATCCGCATCGGCCCGCGGCCGGCGCTCGCCGCGGCCGACGTGCCCAAGACGCCGGGCGTGTTCCGAGTCTCCGGCCGCACCGGCCTCTCCACGGGCGCCGCGGCCATCGCATTCGACAACGAGACCGGCGAGATCACGAACTTCGTCGACCTGCGCACCGGCCGCGAACTCGTGGCCCGTGAGCCGAAGGAGGCGCTCTTCGATATCCGCCTCACCCAGCCGTACGCGGGCCGGCAAACCACTCTGAGCAGCCGCGACTTCCGCCGCGTGAAGGTGGCTCAGCGCGAGGGCCGCATCGCAATCACGTTCTCCCAGCATCCCGCGCTGCCGATCGTGGTCACCGCTACCGCCGAGGTCCGCGGCGACGCGACCCGCCTGGGCATCAAGGTCACGAACCCCACGGACTGGTGCATCGCGAGCCTGCTCTACCCGAAGTGGCCCGCGCCGCCCAAGCTCGGCGACGACGCGACCAACGACGCGCTCGTCATGCCTTGGCACAGCGGCGGCGTGCTGCCCGCGCCGGGTTCGACGTGGCAAAACCGCACGGTCGACTATCCCGGCGGCATGTTCGCCCAGTTCGTCGCGTATTGCGGCGGCGAGGCCGGCCTCTACATGGCCATGGACGACAGCGCCGGCCACTGCAAGCGGGTGCACTTGCGTTGCACGCCGGGAGAGTACGTGCGCGTCACGTTCGAGCACCAGCTTCCGGAAGTGCCGCGGCAGGACGTGGAGCTGCCGTACCGCGTCGTGCTGCGCACGTTCCAAGGGGATTGGCGCGACGCGGCCGCGATCTACAAGCAATGGGCCGAGCAGCAGCCGTGGTGCGCGAAGAAGCTCGCCGAGCGCGACGACATTCCGCAGTTCCTCAAGGACGGCGCCGGCATCGTCATCGCCGGCATGTGGCGCAAGGAGGGGCGGGCGCGCCTCTTCGGCCCGAACATGGAGAAGCTGCCGGACATGATGGACGCGTACCGCAAGAAGACGGGTCTGAAGCACATGGTCTTCGTGCCCTACGGCTGGGAGGGCCGAGGCACGTGGGCCGGCATCAACTACTTCCCCACGATCCCGTCGGACGAAGCGTGGGTCAAGGTCAACGCCGAACTCAAGCGCCGCGGCCATCGCACCGCGTTCCTCACCTCCGGCTTCTGGTGGGTGGTCAAGCGCAAGGCCACGAGCAGCGGGCCCGCGTTCGACGACACCGCGGACTTCGAGCGCCGCAAGGGCATGTGCGTGCAGAAGACCGACGGCGCACCATGGACCGTGGACAGGTACGACCGCACCAAGCAGTTCGGCTCGTGGCGCGGGCTGTCCGCGAAGCTCTGCCACGGCAGCCCGGAGGCGCGGAGCACGATGAAGGAGATCTTCATCAACGTCGCCAAGCTCGGCGTGCCGCTCGTGAGCTTCGATCAGGAGATCGGCGGCGCGCAGCGCACGCCTTGCTACAGCCGCAGCCACGCCCACCCGCCCGGCATGGGCGCCTGGCAGTGGACCGGCTTCCGCGACCTGTGCGCGGACATTCTGCGCGAGGGCAAGCCGGTGCAGCCGGAGCTGGGGCTGTTCCTGGAGAACGTGAGCGAACTGGCGATCCCCTACATGGCCACGTATTGGAGCCGGCAGTTCGGCGTGGTCGACGTGGGCGCGGGCGGCGGCCGAGGGATCGGACTGTTCTCCTACCTCTACCACGAGTACGTCACCGCGATCGGCGCGGCTTGCGTCCAAGGCCAGGGCTACCACGGAGCGCGGCCCCATCCGGGCCTCAGGCGCTACGCGTTCGCGAACAACCTCGTGCGCGGACTCATCCCCGGTCCGTTCATGCACGAAGTACCGCTCCGAGGCGGCGACAAGTGGCGCCGAGAAGTCGCGTCGGCGTTCTTCTCATACTGCCGGCCCTACAAGCACTTCCCCGAATACCTGCTGCTGGGCAAGACCGTGCGGCCGTTGTCCATCGAATGCGCGGACGCGGAACTTTACTACTGGGTGCGCGACAGCAAGACCGGCAAGCCACGGCGCAAAGGCGGCCCGCCCCTGGCCAAGCGGCCGCTCGTGCTGCCCGCGGTCACGACCGGCAGCTTCGAGGCCGCGGACGGCTCCGTGGCCGCGTTCGTCGTGAACACCACGCGCGAGCCCCAGGCGGCCACTGTGCTTGTGCCCAAGGGCAGGCGCGTGACGGTCTACGCGGCCGACCGAAGCGGGGCGAGAGAGCTTGCCAGCACCGGCCGCGTCGCGCTTTCGCTGGAGCCGTTGGGAGTGCGGGTGCTGGTGATGCGCTGACTTGCTTGGCCTTGGCCGGTCAGACAGGTCGGACCTATCTGACTGGACATGCTACTGCGCCGCTTCGCGTCACTTCCTGGCAGCCCAGTCGCCCATCCCCGGCCCGAAGGCCTTGTACCACGTCTTCGTCGTCACATCGAGGATCTCATCGCCCAGGCACTCGGGCTGCACCTTGCCGATGGGGCTCCCCTCGCAGGTGGGCTTGCGCCGCAGACGGAACGCGCTGCCGCTGTTGATCGCCAGGCGTATGAGGCCGGGCTTGTCTTCGTAAAGCGGGTTCGCCACGTTGTCGAAGCTATTGCGCTCGACGATGAGCTGCCCGAAGTGGGGCTTCGCGTTCGTGTTCGTCTCGCACTTCGGCCGCAAGCGAATGCCGTAGGGCGTATTGAGAAACGCGTTGTCGTACACGTGGCACTTGATCGTGTAGCAGATCGACAGCGCGGCTCCGCCGGGGTCCTTGTTGATGCGGAAGATGTTGTCGTGGATGTTCACGTGCTTGCATGAGTAGTCGAGGTGGACCGTGTTGGCCCAGCCTTGCACGTTGAACAGGGCCTTATGCTTATCCTTGTATCCGTTGCCCTCGAAGTAGCAGTTGTTGATGGTGAGGCTGTTGCCGCCACGCACGAAGATCGCGGCCTTCGCGCACACCTCCAGGCCACAACCCTCGATGCGGTTGCCGTATCCGCCCATGAACTGGATGCCGATGCCGTCGCGGCTTAAGTAGCAATCGCGGATCACGCAGTTGTTGAAATGCACGCCGCCCCAGATGCCGGCCTTGAAGCACCAGCGGATGATGGAGTTGCGGAACCGGCTCGACCAGCCTTCCGCGTAGATGCCGTACTCCTTGCAGCCGTGGATG
>JAJRTI010000400.1 GCA_024278415.1 Planctomycetota bacterium
CACGCCGGCCAGTCGAATCCATGAGCGGCATTCATGCCCTCACAGCACCTTTCTCTGTACGTCTGACTTCCTATTCTACGCCGATCACCTTTCGCGGGAACCGGCGCACGACAAGGTCCAGGGATATCTCCCGATGGGCCTGCTGTCAAGCGTTTTCGGCGAAATCGCGCCGTGGGAGGGCAGGTTTGTGCGGCGGTAAACGGTGTCGGTGGGGCGATCCGCGTGCGCCGGCGGGCATTGCCGAGACTTCTCAATCGTACTGGTTCTTTCGAGCAAGACGTTCGCCCGTACAGAAGCCACCAACGAATTCAGAGCAGTGCCGTGAAGTTTGTGTTTTGAGGTTTATCTGAATCCCAAGGGGATTCCGGATATCAGCCCAGGGTTCGCGAGCGAAGCTCGCAACCCTGGGTTTTGAGACGCATTGTTTCGTGATTTCCCCTTCCCCCTTCCGCCCGCCATACATGGCGGGCGGAAGGGGGAAGGGGAAAAAGGGCTGGATAGGACCGCCCCGCTCCCAGGGTAGCGGACTGCGTCCGCAACCCTGGGCTAGAAGCCGGAAGCCCGTTGGGCTTCCAAACCGCGTTGCGTCAAGTTGGAATGCTGTCCTCACGCGCGCCGCACAGTAACGCATCACTGACCAACGACCTCCGCCACCACGGCAAGACTGGTCACTAATTCATCCCACCCGCGCTCGCGGCGTCAAACCAGCGCCGTGTCCAATTGCGTCGTGCGACCATCTCCGGCTCGGCGCGAGCCTCGTAGTAAAAGCTCGGGATGGTTGTTTCGATTTGCCGCAATCAGCACGCCACGACGTCCAGGAATACCTCCCGATGGCCCTGCAGTCAAACGCTTTCCGCAAAATGGCGCCGAGGGATAGCGGGCATGTCTGACCGCAAACGGCGTCGGCGGGCTGATCCGCGTGCCCCGGGCGGCCATTGCCTGTTTGTGTGTGCAACGAGAGCGAGAGGCCCTTGCCCTCGTAAGGAATCGCTCGCTGCTGTTGTGGCTGGCGAGTCGCTTGACGGCCAAGGAGGTGGGGGCTACTCTAGCTCCGGTATTTCGTTGTTATGGTGTTATGGTAATTCTGCATACGTGGGTATCAAGACTCCTTAAGTCGTTCGTCGGCCTCACCGGCCTTGTGTTCGCCGTGCGGCGAATGCCATCCTCATGTGGCCGCATGTTCAGCTTGAGTTCCGCTGATACCTACGTTTGCATAAACGGAGGAGGATCCGTTATGGCAGAAGGCGCTGGCCGAGTCTTGCAGGCAGTATCCCACAGGGCGCCTCCACCACTTCAACCATCTCGCACACAGTGGCCCTAGACCCAAGACTCAGGAACGAAGGTTCATGATCGGCAGAGAGAAGATCGAATCGGCATACTCAGCAGCCGCGGCGGCGCAGGCGCGCGCTTGGCCTGGCGCGCCGTGCGCGTCGATGAGCCGGGCGCGGCTGGCCGCCGCGTGCGCACTGCTGCTGTCCGCGGTGGCTCTGGTTGATGCCGGGACGCCGCCCGTCTTCCATGAGTCGTTTGAGGTTGGCCCGCCTCCTGAGAACGCCGTTTACCGGGCTGGGCAGGACGGCGTTGCCGGGCCCTATTGCCGATACCGCGGGGTTGCCAATCCGCCCAAGATCGCGCTACCCAAACCGATCTCCGGAGATTACTCGCTGGCCGTGTGGTTGCGGGCGACCGAATGGCTTGAGGAAGCGCCCTCAGGGTTTGGCCGGCGCACGCCGCCGACGCTCTTCGCGCTCTACAGTTCGGCCAAGTTTGCACCGGTCGTTTTTCGGGTGTGCCTTCGCCGGCTTCAGGTGGCGGTGAATCGCGACGGGCGTTGGGGCCACGCGACGGGGTGGCATGAGCTTCCCGAACGACGATGGATCCACGCCGCGGCCGTGCGGCAAGGCACGACCGTTCGGTTCTATCTGAATGGCGTGCATGAATTGACCGTGCCGGTGCACCGTTGCGGTCAGGCGTTGCGCTTAGTCCGGGTGGGCAGCATCGCGGCCCGAACCTTCTACGGCGACTTGGACGAGGCCAAGGTCTGGGACCGCGCACTGACCGCGGACGAAGTCGCCGCCATGGCGCCGGAGAGTGCGCGTCGGGAGGTGGCGACGTTTCCCATTTTCTCCTACCGACCGAAGGAGCCGGCCTATGCCGGCCGGGAGCTTCGGGTGAAAGAGGGGGCCGATTCGCCGCTGGTGGCGGGCTTGAGCGCCCACTGCCTGGCCGTGCCGTGGTTTGGGCGCGGACGCAGCGATCTGCTCACCCAGGGGGTCTTGTTCAACTCCCACCCGGCCGTGTATCGGCAGATCTCCGGCTCGCAATTTGCCCCTGGTGTCCCGGTCGCCAGCCTCGATGCAGGCGCGGCGTTCCCGATCCCTCCATTGTTTCGGGTTGATCGGGACGACGGACTGTTCGATCTGATCTCCACAGGAAAGGGGACGCCGCTCGCCGACCACCTCCTGTACCATCGGAACACGGGCCGGGAGGGAGCGCCGGCCTTCGCGGGCATCAAGCCGATCACTTGCGCCGGCGCCGCGTTCCGCCGCGCGTACGGCGCGTATCCAGCCGCGGTGCAGGACATCGATGGCGATGGGATCGTGGACGTGCTTCTGGTGCGAGGGAACAAGAGCGCACCCTATTGCCCCGACGCGCCCAAGAGCTTTTGGGGCGGCGAGAAACTCCCCAACAGCGGCAAGGGCCGCGGGTACAGCGTCAATGGACGGTGGTTGGGATACGAAAGCCGATACATTGTTGAGTGGGCCAGAGGGGGCCGCGGCAAGGACAACGCTCTCGTGTTTGGCAAACGGCTCCCAGTGTTTCTCGGTCGCCAGGACTTCCCCCTTCAGTGGAAAGGATACGGCGGCCCGCGCGCGGCCTGGTTGCGACTGCAAGGCAAGACATGGCTCGTGCTCGCCGGAAGCCTCGACCGGATGCTCGCCGTCCCCGCGCACGTCGAGGGCGACGCGATACGGTGCGGCGAACCAACCAACGTGCTCGCGTCCGGCCCGCGGCTGACTCAGGTGTACTACCCCAACGCCATCGACGTGCGGGACATCGATGGGGACGGCCATCCGGAACTCCTTCTCTCGGGCAACCCCGGCTCGTGGGTCGTCCTCCGGGGCCGTCGGATGGGCGAGTTTCGCGAAGAGTCTGCGCGTCAGATCGGCGGCCCCTTGGCCATGCAAACGCTGACGGTGCCGTGCCGCGTCGACTGGAACCGCGACGGCTGGCCGGACATCGTCGCCGGCGACGCGTCCGGCTGGCTCATGCTCTGGCCTGGAACCGAGGACGCCATGGTGTATGGCTCGCCGGCCTACATGACCGTCGCCGGCCAACCCGTTCACATCCAAGCCGGGCGCCGCGGCTCGATTCAAGGCCCGAACGAGGCGCGCTGGGGATACCTCAATCCCACGGTGGGGGATTGGGATGGCGACGGCCGGCTCGACATCATCTCCTGCGACATCAACGCGGACATGCTTTGGTACCGGCAGGGTGAATCGCCCGCCGCACTGCGCCCCCCGGCGCGGTTGATGATGAATGGCGGCAAACTGCCCGCGGCCTGGCGGCAACGGCCTGCCATTCTGCCTGCCAAGTACGGCATCGCAGGGAGCCGGCCCTGCCTCCTCTATCTGAACTGGGACGGCATCCTGAGCATCGGTATTCCGGATGCGGTGGGCTCGGCTCGAATCGCGAAGTCGCGCACATTGAGCTATCGGGATGGCGGCCCCGTCAAGTTGGACGGCCCGGCCGGGCTTTGGGGCCGTACGAAGTTCGCGGTGACGGACTGGGACGGCGACGGCCTGTGGGACGTGCTGTTCGGGACCAACCGCGCGGACCAGCGATTCTTCTCCAAGGAATGTGCGCACCGCGAGGCCATGCCCTTTCTGCTTCGCAACGTGGGCTCAACCGCGTCGCCTGTATTCGAGCCGCCCGTCCCCATCAAGCTGGAGGGCCAGTACCTCGCGTTCGGTGTCCACGTCGCCGCGGTCTGGCCCACCGACATGAATGGCGACGGCCGCGACGATCTGATCGTCGGCGCTGAGGATGGGCGAATCTACCGGTTCCTGCGTGACGAGCTTTCGCCGTGACGGGCGATTCGGCAGACGATGACGATTGGAGCGTACTTCTCCCACCGTGGCTGTGGTGGGTTGTCGGTGTTCGAGCCGCGCCATTCGTGTCGAAAACCGAAACCCCCTAACCTATGAGCCACTTGCAAAACCCCAGTTGTTCTACCTGTGCTGTGGCGCCACAAGCCGGCGACGTCGCGTTTGTAGTAGGCCCGTGAGGGCCTTCCGCTCGTGTGGCGAATCGCGATCGGCGCAGAGGGCGCCCTGACGGTCGC
>JAJRTI010000018.1 GCA_024278415.1 Planctomycetota bacterium
CCGCAGCCATTACCAGAGCGCACGCAAGCATGGCCGCAGCACGAAGCAGAGATGGACGAAGCCAAGGCAATCTCGGCCCTTGGCCCCCTCGCCTATCCGCTCTCCGGCCACTTCTCCGAGAAGAGTATTCCCAGTCGCTGCGTCGAGATCCCGATTCCACTCCGCTGGCATGTGCCGCGGCAGACACGCTTTCCCTCTCACTCGCCGACCGCCCATGTTCATCCCACGCCGCAAAGAACTGAGACAGAGCCAACGGGATTACCATGGCCATGTAGCCCGCGAAGTGGTTGCGGTTCACATAGGGCCCAAAGGGTGTCCCGCCCAACTCAGACTCCCAAAACCCATAAATCTTGCCCCCCCAACAGGCACGCTGATAAAGCCCTAAGCATGCCAACGCCACGCCAACCGCGATGATACCGTAGGCAATTCGTGTCGTTGAGCCCCGAGAGCGTAGGCATCCCGTCACCAAGACAAACGCGCAAAAATAGGCGAGACATTTGTGCCACTCAATTCGGGTTGCGAAGGAATTGACCGACAGGGCCACCCGGCCATCATTAGGATTTCTCAGGGTCAGGGCTTGGGGGGCTATCTTCCCTGTTCGTTTCCTGGCCTCCTCACCATGTCCGCTCAAGGGCAACGGTGCGCCCTTCTCGATCAATGCCACCAGAGGCTCGACGCGAAACCGCCGATCCAGCTTAGCCCGGATAGGCGACAGCCAGGACACCATCCCCACAGGCAGCAAGACCATCTGCAACCAAACGAGGCCCAAGAACATCACAAGGTACATGCTGGGACATGCCAGCAGGGAGCGGATCCGCTCACGCCCACCCGCCGTGTGCGCCCAATCCTGTCGAACCAAACTGCCCCCAGAGTCGATGGCGGCCCCAAAGAGGGCAGCCAAAGCCACCCCCCATAGCCCGACCTCCATCGCGGTGTACGAAATCTCATGTACACTGCCGAACGCGAACGGCGTCAGCACAAGAAGCGAAATCACGCCCACTTCCACGGCCACGCGCACGGCTTGACCCACTGTCGCTCTCACAGCCGATCTACCTATGGATTGGACCGTGATTTGTCCTTTTCCGTCCGCTGTTTGGACTTATCCTCATCGCCAGAGCCCTCTTTGTGGTATCGATGGTATTTGCGGTAATACGAATAGCCATAACGCCCGTATTGCGAGCGGTCGATGCGATCGACATCGTTCAGCACGGCGCCTGGTACTTGCACACTTAGCGCCTGGATCTGCCGCACGGTGCGCATCGCGATAGTGCGGCTCGCGGTGCCAGTTCGAACGACGAACAGGACCGTACCCACCAGACCGGCAAGCACAAGAGCATCGCTGACTGTCGCAGCAGGAGGGGCATCGAAGACAACGAAGTCATAGTTCTCATTGGCCCACTGAAAAAACGAAGCCATGGTGTCGCTTCCGAGCAACTCGGACGGGTTGGGAGGTATCCGCCCGCACGGGATAACCGAAGGGCCATCAGCAACGGGCTTCACAACAATCTGATCGAGATCGGCTTCGCCAACCAAGTAGTCCGTAAGCCCGATTTCGGGGCGAATGCCAAAGGCGCGATGCACCGCAGGCCGGCGCAAGTCCGCGTCGACAAGCAGAACTTCCTTGCCTGACTGCGCGAGGGCAGAGGCCAGATTGCTAGCAACGGTGGTCTTGCCCTCCTCAGGCCCGGTACTTGTAATGACGAGGCTTCGCGACCCGCTTGCTCGAAGCGCAAAGACAAGGTTGGTCCGAAGGGATCTGAACGCGTCCGCTACAAGCGAGGCCGGGCTCGCCAGTACGACGGGCATCCCTTCCACTTGGTCGCCCTTCTCCTTATCGGAGATACCACTCACCCGCCCAATGACCGAAAGGTTCAAGCATGCTTCAAGATCATCGACGCTCTTAATCGAATGATCCATGTAGTCCAGGAAGAAAGCAATCGCAATGGCAATTACCAACCCAAGCACCATAGCAGCAGCCACGCTTCGGTTGCGTTGCGCTGGCATCGGATACCTGGGAACCTCCGCTTTTGCGAATATTTCAACCGCCCTCTGAGCGTGCTGGCCCACCAGACTGATCTCCTTGGCCTGCTCCAGCAGCACATTGAAGAGCTTCTCGCTGCTGTCCGCATCACGCTTCATGACGTTGTATTGGATCATCTTTCTCTCGAGTTCCAGCACCTCCTTCTTCTGTTCATCCAACGCCTGCTGCAAGCCTTTCTCTTCCGACTGCGCCATCTCAAGCTTCGCCTTGGCGCCATCAACAGCCGCGCGCACCTCGGTCTGGAGGAGCGCTTGAGATTCCTCGACCTTGCCAGCCAACTCAATCATTCTGGGGTGCTTGGGACCATATACCTTAGACAGCCTCTCCATCTCGCCCTTGGTGCGCAAGTAATCCCTGGCGAGGTCCGCGATCTTCGGCATATCGCTGAACTTTCCCAAGGCAGTGCCTTGGTTCTCGCCAGCCACAACGTCCTTGAGAGCATTGTAGTGGCTTTCCGCGCGTATCCTGGCAATCCTCGCCTCTGACAGCGCGGCAGTTAGTGCAGCAAGCTTATTCTCTTGAACGTCCTCTCGGCTTTCCAAGGCAATGAGGTTAGCCTGGCGCTTGTATTCTAGCAGGCCCTTCTCAGCCTTCTCAACCTTCTCCTGAAATTTAGCCTGTTGCTCGCCCAGGTACAACATGACCTGCTCGATCGTGGCCATTCCGCGCTTCGTCTCGCGCTGGATATACGCTTCAGCGATGGCATTCGCGACATCGGCAACCAACTGGCGGTCGTAGCCGGAGAAGCTCACATCAACAAGGCGGGTCCGGCGTACGGGAGTAACCTGCAGGCGTGACAATAGCATTCTCACCGCTTGTCGCTTGCTGATCTCCGCCACTTCAGCGGACTTATCAGAATTCTTTGCCTCCGCAGACTCCTTCGAGGTTGGCACGACCTCTTTCAGCCATTGTGCTACTCGAGTTCGCCATAGGGGCCTTGCTGGCCTCGGCGGTGCTATGAACTCGCGCCTTTTCGTAAGGTTGAGGGCCTCAACGACGGCCTCCGCGACCGCCCTGCTTTGGATGACCAGGATTTGCGTTTCAAGATCACGATCGCCGTTGACAGTAGCCATCAGAGGCACCTGCTGCCTACTGAGTCGTTGAGCCCCTACATCTTCCCCAATCAAGAGACGAACTGTAGCACTGTACTGCGCAGGCCTCTCAACCAACCGCATGAAGGCGATCGCAACGCAGGCGCACGGCAAGAGAATCATGAGCCAAAGCCGGCGCCGCAGAACCCACAAATAGTACCAAAACTGCGGACGAGCCCCAGCCTCTCCCTGAGGTTGGCTCGCTGCCGACAGATCTCTCAACGGCGGAGGCCCTGGCGTATCTTGCCCGTCACTCATGATATCGCCTAGAACCACCCCTCTTTGACGATGATCGTATCACCATCTTGGACGCGGTCGTCCATCTTCACTTTCTTCATGGATTGCTTCCCATTGGTCTTGCGCACGATGAAGGTGCGCCGCTCAGATCCTGTTGCCGTCATCCCGCCGGCATAGATAATCGCCTGCCGCACACTGAGTCCATCGGTCATCGGGTAAGGCCCTGGTTTGTTGACTTGCCCGGTGATGTATATCGTTTGTGACCGAGGGCTCTTGAAAAGTATCACATCGCCAGGCTTGAGCAGGAAGGCACTATCCTTGTCCCCTGACATTACGCTGTCAATCTTGAATTCGTGCGTCTCCGGTGTGGACGAGTCTCCCGCCCGTATAACCGTGATCTTGCCATTGCTCTCTGGCGTGGCCCCGCCAACCTTCGTCAATAGCTCAACAAGGGTTGTCGACCTTACGAGAACAACCTCCCCAGGCTGCTGTGCCTCGCCCAAGACGAGTACCTTCTTGCTCTTTTGCTCAGCGAGGACGACGGCCACTCTTGGATCAACGAAGTACCCTTTACGAAGGAGGTCCGCCAGGTCACCTTCCAGTTGCTTGGCCGTCTTCCCTGCCGCCTTGACACGCCCGATGTAGGGAAACATGATGTCCCCCCCCGGCGTGACCTCGGCCTGCACCACGGGCTCATCCGTCCCGAGGATCTGGATCATGAGGGCGTCGCCCGGGCCGATATGCCATTCTTCGCCTTGCCCCGAGGCTCCAAGCACGACTCTTGAAAGCACACTAAGCGCGAACGCAATACGTAGGAACTGCGCAATCCGCACCGACATAATCTCCGTTCGCACAAGCACTCATCACCTACAGGTCCGCGTTGATGCCGAGCGTGACTCGATCTTCCTTGAATTCATGATCGTCGATGGTGGACACGTTGTCGATACGCGTGCCTTCCAGCGAGATGCTTATTCTTCTGGTCAGTTGGAACAGGAGGCCTATCGAGCCTTGATACTGCTGATCTCGTCGAGACTTACCCGACATGTTGCTCTCGCTGTAATCGGAGTCAGCCACACCGGCCCGACCGACCAGGACGAGTCGGCTTGTCAGCAGATACTGCGCTCCAAGGTAACCACTCGTGCTAATGAAGTAATCGCCGTATTGCAACTCCTCGTCGCGCAGGTTCGTCTCATCAATCTGACGCCGGCCGACCAAGTAGAGTGCGAGGCGCCGGGTCGGTGTGTATCGTGCGTTCACCTCGTAGAAGATGCTACTCACGTGATCGAGCGAGTCCGGCCGATTGTAGTATCCCCAGCGGCCGAAAACGTTATCCCTCGCTGGCCCATCGTAGCTTTTCTGCATGTAGCCAACACGCACCGTGCCACGAATCTTCCGAGTCGGATCCCAGCCAAGACCGATAGCGCCCGTCTGCGTCCAGTTTTCCCGTTCCTGTCGAATCTCGCGCTGGATACGAGACAGTGTGTAGTCAGCAAACACCCTCGTCTTCGGCATGATGCGATAATTTACCCTGATCGTCCCCGAATGTTCTCTGTAGTTATCAACTGCGTCGCTTTCATCGTCGAATGACCGAGTGGAAAAGGCATATGCCAGCTCGATTCCCCACTTGTCCCCAAAGTCATAGTTCAACTTTGCGGAGGCAACATTGTCGTTATAGAAGTGCAGTTGATCGTTTTCGCCGTCCGGCCTTGTCGATCCACTGGAATAGGCTTCGCTAATTGTTAGCTTGACAGCCTTGCCAAATTCAAGCTCCGTGCCCGCCCGCCCGGCGAAGTGGGCCGTGTCGTTGTTGAACTCGTCCGGCTGCTTCAATGAGCGGAGGAATTCAGCGCCGAAGCCAACCACGAGGGGCTTTCCCATGATGAAGGGGATTTCCACGTCGACTGCTGGACGCAGGAGCGTCTGGTAGTCATTCATCTGGTTGTGATGCGTAGCAAACACATTGTCCGAGAATGTGCTGATAGACTGAATATGGGGCTTTACTTTGAATATGCCCATTTGATGGCCCGGTCCGCCTTGCATGCGGGAAAAGAGGCCATCGTATTCGCGGTCCCACCGTGATCGCCGCATGGCCAACCAGGATGGTCGCCATATTTCCTCCTCAGGTGGTAATACTTCCGGCATTGCCAGGTACTCGTGCAATTCGGCCTGGCTGGCCGTCTTGGTCGCCGTTTTCTTCTTCTCGGCGGCGAAGCCTTGTGACAGCACAGAAACAATGGCGACGCTCATAATCGAGATCGAGAGCAAGCGTGCTTGTCTACGAATCATGTTCATCTCTCCAGCACAAAACCTTCGGAGGTGAATAGACACTTAAAATTGCCCAGCTACGGTTATCAATGACATGCGAGTCAGATAGCAAACCTGTAAACCGGCCACCCTGGGGGGGGGGTAGCCAGAAAACGTCTTTAGCGTGCAGGGCTTGTGCCGCCCGTGACGTAATAAGGCTTATCAAAATACGGGAAGTCGCCGCCAATCACGAGCCATGCAGAGGTGACCTCTGTCCTACCTTGGCCAGCACCCTGGGCCAGCCAGACCCTGCCGGTGGCCCCGCCCTGTTTGCGGACACGCAACTGACCCGACGGGTCAGTACCAAGTTCCATCGTTGCAGAGTCTTCCACGACGAACTTAAGTCCAGATAGTGTGACGGCCGTCTGCCCGGCGCTTTGTGAGATAATGAGCGATCCCATCCGTATCACAACCTGGGTGTTGGCGCTCAGCCGAATGCCGAGCCTCATGGGCCGCCGCCCGCCCTGGGGCCGCCAGATCAGGCTTCCACCTATGGCGTCAGATGAGGTTGCGAGGCCTACATGCTTTGCCCCCTCGTCCACGCACAAGCTTTGCCCCTTGGCCAACTCGGCGAAGAATGTCATGGTCGCACCTTTGCTTCGAAGCGACCTTCGAGAGCGAATGTTGGCGCGCAGAAGTGTCTTTGCCCCGACAGCCTTCACCAGTACGCCCTTTCCGTTTGGCGCGGCGACCGCCTCAGCCGAGCCCGCTGGCAGGGATGCCGCCTTTCCAGATGCGTCCGTGACGACGACTTTTCCTTCCATTGCGGCCGCGCTGTATTTGGCGCCCGAAACGCTGATGCCCACCGCGGCGCTTTCATGCATGGCCACGAACAGGGCGCTTATGGCAATCGTCGAAACAAGAGTGCGACGGTGCATCGGATAACCTCCTCCAGCGCCTGGGTGGCGCATCTTGGCGGAACATCAAAGGATTTTCAAAACGTGCCTCTGCCTCAGAAGAGCGATCTGAGACGCAAATCAAGCGGTTATGCCCGACGCCGACCCTGCACGTTATGTTGAATGGAAGCGCCCACATAATCGGGCGGAGCGAACTCACGCGCTTGGGGCTGCGTTGGCATGGGTAAGAAGTTAACTGACTCGGCTGACAATGTCAAGCAGTTTTTTTGATTTTTTTTCAGGCAAGGGCGTCTGCATATGTCGGGGGCAAAAACCTCCCCCGCGACTTTCGTGGCCGAGTGTCGCGTGGCTGCAACCCCGTGTGTCCATGTCGGCTTCACGGGTGAGCATCAGCCTGAGACCTTCGTTTGAGGATCCAGCCCCCCAAGATCAGAGCGGCGATGACGCCTCCACCGATCGCCCCCGCGTCCAGACCGTAGGAGAAGGCCACACTATACACACCACCAAGTTGCCTTCCAACGCTTTCGGGCAAGCTGGCCCATCCGAAACGAACCAGAAGATCAGCCACTCCCCCCGCCAGCAGTGAACTCGCGCACATGCTGGCCAGAACTCCAATGCCAGCGATGGCTAAGTGGCGCGCCTTGGCCACGCGTCTCTCTCCCACGACTGCACAGGCGGCAACCAGCGCGCCGAGTGCCAGCCCCAGCCGTGCTCCTCGGCCCACGCCAAACCAGACCGGCGTCCACGGGTCTAATAGCACAGCTTCGTACGGGAGGCCGCGAACAACAACGAGGTACTCCAGCCCTGCGCTCCGTATCACACAGCCAATGATCCCACCAAGAACCCCACAGCCAAGCGTGAGCATGGCCACGACAGCGGCCCAGGTAGCGATGCGCTTCATTGTAAAAACAGATCCTCTGCCAGATCATCGAGGAGTGGCCGCGTCGCCGGCAACTGCCGCCAGTCGAGCCAATCGGGCCCCGGGCGAGGCATGGCCCAGCGCTCCCCGGGACGTGTCGCGCCACAGCAAGTTGAGTCGCCGCCGAGTTGGGCCATGCCGTCCCGCCGCGACGGCGCCAACTCGTTCCTCAGCCATTTCGGGTCTCGCCCGGGGTTGGCGTAGCCAGCGGCAGGCAGATTGATAAGCACGTTGTCTTTGGCGGTCACGCCTGGCGGCCAAGGCGGCGCTTTGCGACGTTTTACAGCAAAGACGTTGTGCGAAATCCACACATCTTCTACCGGGGATTCATTCCACCAGCAAAGCCAATTCCCGACGAACGTGTTATGGTGGATCTTGACGTTTCGAATGGGTCCATTGAGCGGCGGCCCTCGCTCCAGGCCGGGGCTGAGCAACTTGACTTGCGCGGCGTTGATACCGCCGCTGGGGTGAAGGAATAAGTTGTGGCTGATGTCGACAGGCCCGGCCAACACAGGGCTGATCCCGAGCGACTCGTGGCAGTCGTAAATCAGATTGTGATGAAAGCGGACCTTCTTCGCGAAGCCATCGAATTCTATCGCGTCGTCCGTGCAGTACGCGATGAGATTGCCGAAGACATCTTCCCCCGAGCGGATACGCTCGTCACCAGTGGTCACCTTGAGGCCGTCGTTTGCATGGACCACGAGATTATGCCGCACGATCGCTCCGTCGTCCACCGACAGTAGCAAGCAGTTGCCCGTGACGTAATCGTAGAGCGTGTTCTTGGGCAGCCACGTACGGCGCCATTCGGCCTGGGGGTAGTTGTGGTAGCCGCAATACTCAACAATCAGATTCTCACACGATCCAACGCCGAAAGCCGCGTTCACGCCCAGCTTGGCGCCTGTGAAGAGGCAGTTGCTCACGACCACGCTGCGGCCGCGCCAAATGCGCACGCCAGACGCGACTCCCCAGTCGAAGTGGATCCCTTCCAAGTGGACATAGTCTGCGTCGACCCACACATTGGCCGCGCGCCACACACCGTTGGCGAGCTGCGCGGGGACAGGCCCATGCGTCTCGATACGACACTGCCTTGGCCGCGCCCCTGCCGGCAAATACAGATACAGCCTGCCCCGCTCTTGGCAGAACGCCGCGCGTGCGTTCGGCAACGCCGTGAAAGACTTCAGGGTCGCCAGAGTCTTGCAAGGCAACGCGGATTGGCCGCCCACCCGCAGGCCATAGATCGGCCAGGGGGGGACGGTCCCATAGATACCCGCCCCCTCCTCGCTCCACGCCGTGCGGCTATAGGGCCACCCTCGCCCTTCACCTGACACAACCACCGTGCCCGGCGTCTGCGCCCTCACGCGAATGGGATGCGATGGCGTCCCACTTCTCTGGATACACACACGCTCCTGGTATCGGCCTGGCAGTAGAACGATTTCATCGCCGGGCGTTGCCATATCGACCGCGCGTTGAATCGACGACAAGGCATGGGACGGGCTCGCGCCCCAGCACCAATTGCTGCCAGTAGGCGACACGTAAATCTTGTGCGGCGGCCTTGGGAAGATATCGGGCGGCGCCCACAGCAACAGCGATAGCGCCACAGCCAGGATGGCCAGGACGTCGCCGGTGACTGCTCGCCAATTGCGCGGGGCAACGAGAGAGCCAGCGTCAACCCGGCGGTCGGATGATGATGTGGGGTGGGTCATCTCGCTCCGGCCTGGGGCCGCACCGAATTCTCGCTCGGTTCGGCCACGAGGAAAAACCGGTCGATCCATATGGCCTTCACCGCGTTGCCAGTGGCGGGCGGCGCCACCCAGATGTACATCGCGCTCTTCTCCCAATGCGCTCCCAAGTCGACCACGTGATACCCCTTCCCCTTCATCTCCTCCGCACGAACTTCGCGGCGCACGTAACTCCGGCGGGCGGCCGCATCGTAAATCCCGATCTCGAATGCCGGCCCCGGCCTCCCGGTCAATTCACATCGGATGACCGCGCGGCATCTCACCTTCGCTCGGCCGCCCACCAAAGGATAGCACAGGGGACGTGAAACGGCCCACAGAGGATCGCACGCGTCCTCATCCGCCGGGCAATAGCGAGCCATAAGCCCTCTGAGGCTCGACCGCTGCACGGTGGTCTTCGCGCCCGCTAGCAGCTTGCACAGTCGTCTCTTCCACGTGCGCTCCGGCCGCATGCTCTCGTACGACGACTCGACAAAACGCCGGACCATCACCCTCTTCCCCTCGGCGGCGTGAGCGACGCTACCCAGGTTGTAGGCAATCGAGAGCAATGTCAACGCGAGGGCCGCGCCTGTCAATGCGCCCCAGAGGGCATTCCTCGCCCGAACGGCGACTGGCGGTCTCTGCCGGGAGCGTTTCTGCTTGCGGATCATGTAGACTCCCACAACGAGCACAGCTCCCAACGCAAGCAGGCTGAACACCCCCGTGCCCAAAGCTGTGCGGAGGGCATCTCCCGCGCCCATGGCAGCCGCAATCCCGCTGGGGAACACCATACCCGCGAGCCGCGCGATCGCAAGAAGGGCGACAAGTCCGACCGGCCCTAACCATGGCCAAGTGGGTGCATAGAAAGAATACACGGCCGCGCACGCGAGGCTGAGGCCCACAATGAAACTCCAGACAATCCAGTCGGCATAAGCCCAACAATCGGCCGGTATGCGCGCCGCGACGCCGTCGGACGCGGCCGCGTCTGGAACCAGAGCGACACCGTCCTGCGGCCTCAACCAGAACTCGCCGTCTTGGATATCCAGGTATTCCGAGGGTGGCAGACCTTCACACCCGGGGGGCGGCGCGGCCTCGCGTCGCCCAGAGCCCAGGACCGTCTTCTCGAACGAACGGATCAAGTCTGCCGGCAGGCGATGGCGTTTGGCGATGGCGAGGAACGTCTCCGCGTTCCCCATGTAATCCCTTGGCCCTGGCCAGACCAGCCCTCGGGCCTTGGCGGCCTGCTTCAGATAATCCCAACGCATCGCCCACACGTAACGCAGAGGCAACCGCGCCACTTGCACGCGCTCAAGGAACTGAGGCTCTTTGGACGCCGCCCGTTCGGCCTGCTCGAACAGCGCTTCTGCCTGCGCCATCACATCGAGGGACAGGAAAGGATGCGATGACGTCGAGTATCCGCTCAGTTCAGCGTCGGTCGTGAGCACCGCGTGGCTCATGAGTTCGATGTAGCGCTCAATAGGGTCCGCCGCGGGGCCGAAGACCCCTCCCACGAAATCTTTGATGAGTTCATCCTCGTCCGCTTGGGGCCGCCACATGAGCTTGGCCAAGAGCCAGGCTCTCAGACCGCCCATCGCGTAGCCGCGTGCGCGTCCTTCGCCCTGAGCGAACACGCCCTTGACTCCATGCTTGACGAACAGCCTGATGTTGGGCCCCAGGACATGCAGATTGGGATACGGGATGAAGTGCTTGATGTTCGCCACATAGTCCCACATGTAAAGCCGGTCGCAGATCTCCGCCCATCCCTCGAGGTCGCGCACGAAAGCCCTGTTCTCCCTGCTTCCGGGATCCTCCAGAGGCCGGTTAAATGAGCATTCGATGCTGCAAAGCCTGACGATCACGTTGCGCCTTGGCCGGACATGCTTGGGGGGCTTGCGGGAATACCGGTAAGCGAATGTCGATATGAGCACGTTAGGGAACTCTTTCTCCACCTCCGCCGCGACGGCATTGACAAAATGAAGGAGTGGCCCAGAAGGCGACCCCTCCTTTTCCTCCAACGCGCGGCACTTCGCGCACTCACATCGACCTCCCCAGTCATTCTGTGACACAGACACGATGTCGGACTCAGGCCGATCGCGCAGCCACCCCATCACGCGCTTGGCCACGAAGCGCGTGAGTGTGTCGTTGGTCAGGCACAACTGCCCACCTTCGTGGAAGCGCATTCCATTTCGCTCGCTGAACCACTCCGGGTGTTTGCTGAAGTACACGTCGGCCGGCACGAGCCGCTCGAAGGAGTGGCAGAAGTCTCGGTACACAATGCGGCCGCCGCGCGCCGCGTCGAGACCCGTTCCATCTCCATTCACCTTGTTGCGGACCGCCCAGTCGGCATCGAATTGCGAACGGCAGAACGGCTCTCGGTACTCCAGCCTAGGCACATATCGCACGTGCAGTTCCGGAACAACCAGCGTCGGCCTGTGTGGAATCTTGGAGATCTCGGGCGTCCACCATCGGCACCCCACGACATCTTCGAGGAACGTGTAGACCGCATAGAGCGTCCCGCGGGGGCGCCCGCCAGCGAACACCATGTCGCTCCCCACAGTCTCAACGATCACCCCCTCCTTCCCGATACCGCGGAACGGCTGCTCGCCGATGAGCTTCTGGGCCTCCGCTCCCGCTCCCACGATGAACGCCGGCCCATCCCCCCGCCGGCTCGCATCGACGACTGGGAACACGGCCCCTGTCACCTCGCCCAGGAAGCGCGCCAGTTCTTGCGCAGCATGCCGCTCTGCTGGGATCGCGCCTGTGGTGACAACCACGGTGTAGCGCGTGCGGCCGTCGGCGGCGAGAGTCAATGCCCTCGCGCGGGGTGCGGCCCCCTGTTCAGAACCCAACAGAGAGGAGGCGAGCCCGGCCACGAGCACAACAGCGGCCCCAAGCCGGCACATGGGCCTCACACGATGATGCTGAACACGAACGCTCAATCAGACCTCTCTGCCATACGCGGGAACTGTGAACTGTTCAAACTGTTCCGCCGCTTCCTCCATCTCGCTCCCGGCCCTGCCGCGGCCACCTCCTCAGAAGTAGTCCTTGGGCCGCGCCGAGGACAGGGGCGACACGAGCCCGCGGGGGAGTAGGTAAACGCCGCCCGGCTTGAGCAAGCCCGCCGCCCTTTCGTTCACCTTGACAGGTTGCCCGTACTGCGCCAAATCCACGTGCTGCCAACGCCTGACCAGCGCCGCGAAATCGGGATCATAGAAGATGTGGAACCGCTCAGATTCCGGCGCCACCTGGTTCTTCTTCAGAAACTCCCCAATGCCACGGTCTAGGAAATGGACCAGGTACCGCTCGCCATCGACGCCCTTGAAGCGGGTCACAAACCGAAGCGGCCGGTGGGCGCCAACAATCTTCGAGCCCAGGGGCTCCGGGGTCACCAGCATCGGCTCTTCCCCCCTGCCGATCAGCATTGACCTGGGCGGCAGCGTTCCGAGCGCCTTTCTCGCATTCTCGGCCCCCCAACGGTTCTTGCACGCGGCGTTGTAGGCTTTGAAGTAGAAGCCATCCTCGACCCTCAACGTCAGGGAGTCGTCCCGAGGGTCACGCAGGTCGATGAACACCAAGCCTTGAAGCACCCAAAGCGCCAAGACCCATCGCATGAAGACCTTGCCATGATGCGCGGCCAAGTAGATCAGCAAGACGGCCATCGACGGCAGCACGATCTCCGGCTTGCTGGGGAAGCGCGCGAGCACAAGCACGTTCGGCACGATCGTGCAAAAGACGATCGCGCGTATGAGCCACGGGTTGGCCGGCGCCTCCTGGGGGGTTCTTCTGAGCATCCTGGCCACTGTCCCGCCGGCGATCAACAAGCAGAGCGGAATGCCCAGCACGAAGCAGATGATGCGGTATGTGGGCGTGACCACGTGGTAGGCGAGCGACTGCAACGGCAGCACGATGCGGAGTTCGTCCCGGTAAAACGCATAGATCGGCGCATAGACCATGGCCGCGGCCAGCGCGGAGCCTCCACACATCAGGCCGGCTTGCCACAACGCCCGCTTGCGACCCGCCCCTTCGGCCCGGCTCTTCAGATACACACACGCCGCGAGCGCGAACACCAACACGCAGTAGTTCAGGCGAACGGCCATGCAAGCCACGAAGGCCAATGTCCCAGCGCCGTATCGGCCGTGAACGACCAAGCACAGCGCCACGAGAAAAAGGCTCAAGCTGACGGTGTAATCCCCCACCCCGCTCACGTTGGATACGAAGTGCGGACACAGCAGGAGGCATGAGGCGGCCAACGCGGCGGCCCGAATGCCCAGGCGGACGCAGAGATGGTAGTAGGCCAGGATGCCGGCATAAGCGACCAGCGCGTACCAGCACAGGACTCCGGCCTTCCCCGCGAACGACCATGCCACCATGTTCGCCAGGTCGAGCAGTGGCTGCCCGGGGCGGCGAGAAATCCGATACTTGAAGTCCGTCACCAATCCATGCGCAGTCCTCAGGACACCCAAGCTGTCGCCATCCGCGCCCGGCGGCGCATAGGGCGCGAATAGAAACACAATGGCGAGCAATACAACAAGACTAAACGCGTAGAAGCGCCAGTGCTGGCGCCACGTTTGTTCGCCGCACCTCCCCCTCTCTTGGGGATCAGGGGAGCCGTCGTGTGTCCCATGGCTCATGTTCTGCTCCTGGTTCATGGGGGATGTCCGTGGCCGCCTCGATGACACGCGTCGAGAGTCACGCCCTGCCGCTCACGCCCCATCGGGCAAGTGCCTGTCGTAGACCTCCGCCAACTGGTCTGCAAAAGAATGGGGCGAGAACTCCTCGACAACCGTTTCTCGCGCGTTCCGTCCGAGTTCGTCTCGCCGCTCCGTGGAATCGACAATCTCCATCGCCGCCTGCGCGAGGGCCTGGCTGTCGCCCACCGGCACGAGGCGGCCGTTCACCGCGTCCCGAACGTAGGCGCGCGGCCCTCCACAGTCCGTACTCACAATCGGCAGACCGCAGGCCATTGCTTCGAGCGCGGCGATTCCCAGCCCCTCCTGGCGCGAAGATTGAATGTAGGCCCATGCCGTTCGATGGGTTCGAGCCAGCTCCGCAGGGCTGAGCCACCCCAGGGGACGCACGCAATCTTCTGGCAGCCCCAGGCCTTGCACGTGGCGGCTCAAGGCTCGGCTCGGAGACGCGCCAGCCAGGCAGAGTTCGGCTCGCGGGAACTGGCGGTGGATGAGGGCAAACGCGGCCAGGAGCGTGGGCAGATCCTTCCGGCCGTCCTCCAGGCGTCCCGCCGCGATGAGCCTGGGGTGCGGCGAGCGGGCGCCGCCCGGCTTGAAAAAATCCGTGTCGACGTAGCAAGGCAGCACCGACGTTCTGGCGGCTTCGAGCCGATACCGCAGGCCCAAGTCGTTCCGGGTGTCAGGACTCAGGCAGAAGACGTGCGCTGCGCCTCGCAGAATCGCGCCTTCGTCCCGACGCATCAGTGGCAGCATCGTCTGGTACGCGCACTTCTTGAGCCAGCCGAACTCCTCGTATCGCCCCTTAAGATCCTCGTCGATGCCCACCGCAGGCCAACAGAAGTACGCTTGGCGCTGGCGAGTGAGAGCGTACCCCGCGGCGGGAGGTCCGGTGACGGATTGCAGCAGATCGCCCGGCCGCAGTTCAGCCAGCCAGGCAGAAGCGCAGGCCCTGTACTTGAGCGACGCAATCCGCGCGAGCCTGGAGCCAATGCACACTCCCGGGAGGCCGTCCACCGACTCGTGGCGCTTGCCGCCGCCCCGCGCGGTGAGTCGGTTCAGCGGATCGTTGTGGCGAGGCGGAAGGTACACGAGCGCCACGTCGACGCCCGCGGCCCTGACCACGCGCGCGTACGCCTGCACCATGGTGAGCACCCCTCCTTGAATCGCGGGGGACTGCGTCGCGATGAGAGCCCGGCCTATACGCCGCCGGCCAAGCACGCCCCCCAGTCGTTGCACCCCAGCCAGCGCTGCAAGCGTAGACGTCATGGTCGATCTCTGCGTCACATCACGAACCAAGAAGCGAGCGCAACATGTCAGCATTCTCCCGGACCCAATCCAAGAGACGCTTCACACCTTCGTCTGGGCAGACCTGCGGCTCCCATTGCAGCTCCTGCCGTGCGCGAGCGATGTCGGATACATACACCTTCTGGTCCCCCGGGCGCCAATCCGCAAGGGCCGGCTGAATCTTGATGCCGCTATGGCGCGCGATCGCCTCCACCAGCTCCAAGAGCGACAGCGTCCTCTGTGGCCCGCCGCCCATGTTGAAGATCCGGCCGCTCACTGCGTCGCGTCGCGCCCATGCCGCCCAGTACGCGTCCAACAGGTCGTCGATCCAAAGCAGGTCGCGAATCTGCTTGCCGTTGCCGAAGATCGTGACCTCCTTCCCCAGCACGGCCGCGATGATGAACCAGGCCACCCACCCTTGGTCCTCCATCCCGTACTGGTGGGTTCCGTAGATACAGGACTGCCGGAACACAACCGTATCCAGGCCGTAGATGCGGGCGTAGTCGCGTACGTATTGGTCCGCCGCGCCCTTCGAGCAGCCGTATGGGCTGTGGAAGTCCAAGGGCTGCGACTCCGACACACCTTCCGGCAAGTCGGCATATCGGTACCGTCTCGCGTCCTCGACGACCGCAAGCTGCTCAGATTCGCCGTAGACCTTGTTCGTGGATGAGAAAATGAGCAACGCGCCCGGCGCGAGGTGCCGCAGGCTCTCCAGAACGTTCAGCGTGCCGAGCGCATTCGTTTCGAAATCGGTCCGCGGATCCTGCACGGACGTGGTCACCGCGACCTGTGCCGCCTGATGGAGCACAATGTCGACGCCGGCCGCTTGCGCGAACACGTCATCAACTGCGGCCGCATCCCGCACGTCGGCATGGAGGAAGACCAATTCGCCGTTGGACGCCGGCGCCGCGCACTGCTGCAACCATTCGAGGTTCGCGCTGGCTCCGGGCCGGGACAGGTTGTCTACGCAGTACGTGACACACCCCTCCCTGAGGAGTCTCGCAGTGCAGTGGACTCCTATAAAGCCACAGCCGCCAAAAACCACGCCTTTCTGCCGTGTCAATTGAACTCCTTCGCCTTTCATGAAAGGCGCCAGTGGCCGCGGCCGGCCGCGCTCCGGCGCCAGATGGGATTGGAGACAAACTTCAACGCCTTAGCTCCCACTACTGCGGCGTAGCATGCAAATCCGGCTCGGGAGTGTACCTCTCGCCGGAGAGCAATGCACCAATCAGCAGAGCAAACAGACAGTTAATGAAAGGGTCGCCGAATACCTGGTGGGACACCACAAAGCTCGCCGCGTTCGCGAGCATGATCGCCGCCAGCCCGGCAAACATGTAGAAGTGCGGCTCGCTCCGCTCCAGTTGCGCCACCAGACGCAATACCGCCTTCATTAGTGTAACCAAGAGGAAGACGACACCCAGGAACCCAGGCACCCCCAATTCCACCAACAGTCTGCCTGGCCCGCCTTCCTGCCAGGTCCTCGGCCTGGCCACTTGCAGGTGCTGGATGCCCTGGGCGGCTGTCCCCAACCCCTCTCCCCAAAAACCAAACTGGCAGTACGTCGCCCAAAGCGCAGTCCAGCCGTGGCTCTCGATTCGCTCCATAATATCGCCGGTATCGAGGAAGTAGTACTCCTCGATATCCGAGTCGGGCCCCATCTGTTCGTACAGAACATACCCAAGAGCGGAGGCCACGATGACGGCGCCGACGATGCCCGCGCCGGGCAGCTTCCAACGCCGGCGCACGTGGATCCACACGAACGCCGCCAGAAACACCGGCAACATCAGCGCCATCTTGCGCCGGCCACACAGCATGACCGAACCGCCGCCCCAGGCCGCGACTAGCAGGAGCACCATGCGCATGATCCCGCTCTTTCCGAGCGCGAGGCTGAGCCCGAGCATGACCGTGAGGACCGCGTGCCAACCCATGATATCCGGGCTTCGGTAAAAGCCGGCAATCATATAGATAATGTAGGATCCGCGGTACCGAAGCCAACGATAGCCCAGCGAACTCGTGCCCAGCACGCCCCAGTTTTCCCCGATCTTAAGCGACTCCAATGGTGTGCCGACGAGCATAACCGCCGTCACCAAGCAGTAGAAGGTCAACAGCCTCACCAAGTCCCCTTCCCGCTTGGGGAAGCCATAGCCAATCACCCACGCGGCCAGGACGCTCAGGTAGCCGAAGAGCCCGATGATCGTCAACTGCCACGACCCAGGGCCATACGTGGCAGATCGCATGGCCGCCGGGATCAAGAGCAAAACGAAGATGCCCATCGCAGTGGCCAGTTGAGGAAAAGCGCGCCGGAAAGACCCCCAGAGCCCCCTTTCGGTGCTAAATGCTCCCAAGATAATCGAGAACCAAGCCGGCACAGTGGCAAGAGCCAAGTAGCCAGGGTGCCCCGGCACAATCTTGCGGACCGGGTCCTGAAGCGCACCGACGAGGATGAGCATGTAAAGCCCTTTCCGCCAGTCAAACAGCGACACGACCGCTGAAAGTGCAATAAAAGCCAGGAAGGCATCGCGGATCATGCAGGCCTCTCAGTCTCGGGTTCCACAAACATATTCGAGAGCGTCCACCGTTCCCTGCACCACTTGCTCAACACAGTACTTCGCCACCTGCGCCCTCGCCAATCGGCCCATGCCCCGGCTTCTGTCCGGACAGGATGCAAAACCGGCAAGCTGTTCCGCCAACGCGCCGCAGGCGCCAAACGGAAAGACCGCACCCGTCTGGCCAGGCAACACGAGATCCAGATGGCAGCCGACTCGGTCACTCACAACGGCCGGCAGGCCGCAGGCCATGGCCTCGTTGACGACCAGCCCCCACGTCTCACCGTAGTCGGATGGCAGCACCAAACAATCGGATGCGATATACGCCTGGACAATCTCCGTCTGATTGAGGAATCCTGTGAAGGTCGCGGGCAAACCCATGCGCTGAGCTGTCTCCTCACACAAAGGTTTCAACGCGCCATCTCCCACCATCAGGATATGAATGCTGTCCTTCGCCAGCCCAAGCCCGCCAGTGGCGAGCGCCGCGGCTTCGAGCAGATCCAGAGGCCGCTTCTTGTCCTCGAACTTGGCGCAGAAAAGGAAGGTGAACGCGTCGGCCGGGATGCCCCACTTCTGCCGAATCGAATCGCGCTCGCCGCGCAGTTCGTCCGCCACTCGAGCAAAACGATCGTTGTCCACGCAATAGGGAGCGAAAAAGATGCGATCCCCAGGCACGCCATGGCTCAAGTAGAACTGCTTGTTGGCTTCGCCGATGCTCAGAAACGCCGAGAACTGCCTCAGCAGCCATCGGTGGCCCAGCCGTTTCCACCACGCACGCGGGCGCAACGCGTTGGCTTCGCCGCGGACCAGGCAAGGCACGCCGTGCTTGCGGCACGAGCGGAGCGTCTGAATGCAGCTCTTCACCACCCAGCCATTCACGATGAACGCGTCGAACGCGCGGCCCCTGACGACGTCTCGCATGCCGGGCGTGTCACAGCCGGAGAAGCGAACGATCGAGGGTTCCCGCGCAACGTTGTCCAACACCTCGTAATGATAGCCGTCGAGCAGGGGGATGTCCCACTCAAAGGCAACGCCGAAGCCCTCGCCTTGCTGCGCGGGGGTCGGAAGCATCGCGTAGAAGACGGTGAGGTCCACCCGAGGATGGGCGTGCAGCGCCCGATACCAAGGCGCCTTGTACTGGATCGGATGTGGGGTGACGATGCCGAGTTTGAAGGGCCCGTCGCCGCTAGGATTCGGTGGCATCCGCTGCTCTCTGAGTGGTTGTGCGGGAGCCGGCGTTCGGCGCGGATCCGCCATCCGCCGAGTCCCGAACGATCATCTTGTTGACGACCCTCGTGAGGGCGTGAAGGGCCATCGCCAAGAGCGCAGTGAGGACCAAGAATACCAAGCAAGTCCACACATAGCCCGTGCCGGGATCAATGACACTCGACACCATCATGTGGCAAAGGTACACCTCATACGCGTAAGGAGCAACCAACCGCGGCAGGGCCAGCGCCCGACCAGGGACTCCGGCATGCACGCAAACAGTAACCGCCATGGACAGCAGACAGATCATGGGGATCTGCAACGCGAAGTGCAGGCCCGTGCTGTGCGATATCGCGGCCCGCACGGCCGGGACTTGCTTCAACGCCAGACAGGCAAGCCCGCCCATGCCGAGCAGAGCCCCAGCCAGGTAGGGCCTCGCACCTTGCCCCAGAATTCGGCGCAACGCGTCCTTGTGCTGGAACAGGAGAACGCCAAGCCCGAAGCTGAAAGCTTGTGCTGCAATGCAACGCGGCAGCGGCGCCGCCAGCAGCGCCACAGCGGCCGCCAGCAGGGCCAACGCCTGCAAGCGTCGGGAGCGCAAGAACCCATTCGCGACAAAGGATACCAAGTACCAGAAGAGCACGAGCGGCACAAACCAGTAGCGCCTCCACGCCAGGTCCGCAAACAGCGCCGCCGCGGTGGCGACCGAGGCCGAAGGCGTCCGCAGACACAGGCTATACACCACCTGCCCGATGATGGCAATCAGGTAAGGCACCAACACCCGCGCCGCGCGCCTGCGCCAAAACTCCACAGGGCTGCGATGCCTGACCGAATAGCTGGTTCCGAACCCCGACAGCAAGAAGAACATGCCCACACCCACGGGCCCCAACGGAGTGAACCATCTGACGCCTGCTGCATTGCCCATGTGGTGGACAACCACAAGCAAGATCGCCAAACCCCGAAGCGTGTCGCTGGCATCGCGGGACAAGAACGGCCCTGACGGCCCCCACGGCCGCTTGGCGCACAGCAAGGCCGCGGCCACGGCGATGAGACCGAATATCACAATCAGCGATGCGGCGTTCAGCGATGCTGTCAACGTTTGCCAGCCTCCTCGGTAGTCGCGGGACCCTGCCCTGTTTCATCTCTAGCCAGATCTTTCACCACGAACTTCGGCCCACTCGCGAGCAACGCGAGCGCCCAGGCCAAAGCCGAAAGCTCGCCGACGAGCTTGACCGGTATCCACCATGGCCGTTTCGCATGGAAGCGCGTGCAGACCTCACGGAACGGCCGCTTGAGCACATAGCACAGGGTCTGCCACGACAGCCCTTGACGGCAGGCGAAGTAGTAGTCCCCCACGCCGTGATGAGGCGAGGGCGACGTCAAGTGCGTGCCGGCCGTACGGGTCCCGCCTCGGGACGCGCGCAGATGATAGATTCTGGCGTCCGGGTCAAACCAGATCTTGCCGCCCGATCGACAAAGCCGTTTGCAAAACTCCGCATCGAAGCGATAGGCCACATGGCCCACAAAGTTCTCATCAAAGCCCCCCGCGTCCAAGGCCCGGCCACGTCGGACGGACAGATTGCCCGACATGCCGTTGCGGATCCATGTGCCTTCTGCCGAGTGAAAGGGGAACTCCAGATCGGCCAGCGGGCCATCGCCGCTCTCGTGCGGCCTGCCCGCGAGGGGCTCCTGCTCAGGCTGGAGCACTTGGCCCGCGACCGCCCAGACCGTGGGCTCATCATAGTGCCGCACGTGGTTGCCGAGCAGCCCGTCGTCGGGGCGAATGTCGTCGTCGAGAAACAAAACGATCGGCTGAGAAGCTTCGACCAAGGCGATATTGAGTGCGCCGGGTTGCGATGGACGATCCACGCGCAACCACCGAATCGCGCCGGCCTGCTGCATCTCTCGCAGTTGCTCCTCGGCCTCAGGCGAGTGCTTGGGCGTCTGATCGACCACGAGGATCTCCGCGGCCGGCGGGCGCTGCTTCAGCAACTGCTCGATGGTGGCCACAAGCACTTCGTCTCGCCCGTACGTCGGCAGCGCCACAGACAGGGGCAAAACGCCCGGCCGGCCATGGGCCTCTGACGGCTCACTGCCTGAACTGCAATCCGAATGCTGGGGGGATGTGCTCACGAAACGACGACCTACGACAACGGGCTGTGAATCATTGACATACGACCCAAAACCCCTCCTCACGCGTTCCAGCCTCGCATTCTGCGACGGCCTTGGCCGGCTCGTCGATCTGCACAAAAGGCCCTTGCCCCAAGTATCTCACCGCGAGCTTGTGCAGGATCCCTTGGCTCTCTGGTGGCGGATACTCATAATACGTGATGTCCTCATAGCGGTCGTGCAACAAGGCCGCGAGTTCCGACAAGGGGTCGCCAAAGCGCTTCAAGAGAACCGGGTGCACTTCGAGGAACATCCTGGGCTTGTGTTCTTCGAGGATCCGCTGCGCGCCCCTCAGCACTTGGAGTTCATATCCCTCTACGTCAATCTTGATGAAGTCGACCCGGCGTCCGTCGGCCACGAGTGAGTCGAGGGTTCTCAACTCCACGTCGTACGCGCCCGCCCCGTCCCCCACGATACCGCTGTTGAGGCCGCCCTTGATCTCCGTGCGCCGGTTCTCGCTGCCCACGGCGATCTCGTGCACCTCGACATTGCTGAAGCTGTTCGCGGCAATCGTGGCCCTAAGCTCTGGGAGGTTCTCCGGCGATGGCTCGATACACACCACTTCGCCGGTGGGCCCAACGCCCCGCTCGATCATGAGCAAGTAGTAGCCGATGTTCGCGCCCACGTCGACGGCGCGCATGCCCGGGCTCAGCAACGACAGCACGATCCCGCGCTCGTCGATCGCGCGGTCCCCCTCCAGATACATGCGTTGCTGTATCGTCGCCCGAGAAACGTCCAGACACATCTCGTAGCCAAAGAGCTTGCGCCGCAACATGCACGGCGAGGACACGGACTCGAAGAATCGCTCCGCGCGGCCGGGCGTGCGGAACCGCCAGAGCCAGAACGCCAGACGGGCCAACTTGTAGCGCCACGCAGGGAGCGATGGGGTTTCGGAAGGAGTACTCACCGGCTCTTCTCTACTTCTTTGGATGAAGATCGTTCACGTATCAACTTCGCGGGCACACCGGCCACAACGGCATTCGCCGGAACGTCGTGCGTGACGACTGCTCCGGCTCCCACCACGGCGCCGCGCCCAATTTGCACGCCTGGCAGCACGATCGCGCCCGCACCCAGCCAGACATCGCCAGCGACGTCCACCGGCTTGGCCGAGCACCCTTGAGAACCGATGGTGCTGCCGGCCTCGATGTTGTGCTGGTGGTCCGTGATGAACACGCCGGGGCCGATCAGCACGTGGGCGCCAATGCGAACGCGCTCAACCACGCCCAGCTCCGTTCCTCGGCCAATGAACGCGTAGTCCCCTATCTCCACGGACGCCTCATCTGAGACGACGTTTAGCCAGACATGATCCTCCAAGACACATCGAGTGCCCATTCGAACAGTCCATGGCCGGCCAATCCTGACGCCTCGGCCAAACAGGCACTTGCCATCCGTACGCACCCCCAAGGCCGTCGCCGCGTGCGCCCGCAGCCGGCACACCGCGAGCCGCCAGAATTCCAGACCGCGGTAGAGGAGACGTGTCATGAGCAAACCGCCTCGCGGGCGCCGAGCACCCGCTGGAAGAAGTCGGCCGTGTCTCGAGCCACACGCTCCCAAGTGTACTCACGCGCGGTCCGCTGGGCGGCTTCCGAAATCTTGGCGGCAAGCCCAGGTTCGGCCCAGAGCTTCGTGATCTTCTCCTCTAGCCCCGCCACGTCCCCGGGCTCCACCAAGAAGCCGTTTTCGCCATCCACAATCACGTCGCGCATGCCGCCTACGTTGGTGGCGACCACGCACAGACCCCGCGCCATGGCCTCTAAGAACGCCTTGCCAAAGCCCTCCGTGATCGAAGGAAAGAGAAAGATGCCGTGCTGGTCGAACATGTCCATGAATGCTTCGCTATCCAGTTTGCCCGGCACTGTTGTCCGCTCCCGCGCGTCGGCGTTCAGTAGATCGAAGGCCGCGTCCTCGCCAGCGAGCCCGGTCCCCCCCCACGTGAAATGCGATTGTGGATTGCAGGGCAAGACGCGGTTGATCGTCTCCGCGATGTGATAGATCCCTTTGTACGGCACGAACTGCCCAACCGTCAAGATGCCGTTCAATCGTTCCTGGGAGAATGGACGAACAGGCCTGTCTTGGAACTCCTCCAAGGGCGCCTGGTGGACATTGGCCGTGCGCTCCTCCGGAACACCAAACACGTCGACGAGGATCTCCCGGTCATTCTCGCACAGCACCACGTGCCCAGACGCGTACTTGGCGACCAGAACCTCCTGCCGGTACGCAAGCCAATCCAGGAAGGCGCCGGGAATCGACTTGGGGAAGCCGCGCTTGCGCAGCCCCCATCGCGGCAGCCACTCCGCCAGCGCGCGCTCGAGGCCGTACTCCAAGCCCATCGTCCACCGGATGAAAGCGCCATGGCGGCGCCGCCGAACATGGTCCTTCGCGGCAAGATAGCCCATCGGCTGGTTGACGCAAACAATGTCGTACGTGTTGGCCTGCTGTTTCGCCCGAATCACCGCGCGCAAGGCACGGGGCAGGTCCACCACCGCATGCAGGGCGGGGTGCTTGACCCTGCGCGGGATGTGTTCGGCCCAGATCGCGTCCACCTCGTGCCCGATCTTGCCGAGCCAGTGCGCGAGCCGCACCTGTGTACCCGAGGCCCCGGCGTCGGGATCGGGTTCGACGTTGGCGACTAACAGTATCCTCAAAGCGTGCCTCTCCGTATCGTTCGTTGGCGGGCTGTCAGAGGCGACTCAAGCGGAACATCAGGGCGCTAGCCAGTCTTATCCATCCACGCCAGTGAAAGGGATTCTTCCGCACGCAGCGCCACAGATACTTCTCGGCGCGGAGATCATGCCGCGCGAGAAGGCAACGCCCGATGAAGTACAGTTGCCGCGCCTCAGAGGAGGCTGAAGCTTTCTGTTGGTCGCGCACAACGACGGGCGCCCGGGCGATAATCGGCGCGTCGCTCTCCCCCGCGAGCCTCGCTTGATGGCAGTCGGCGACCATCTGGGCGAAGGGAACCTTCACGTGGTGCAACGCACCGCTGATAGACGATGGTGATAAACGATAATGATATAGAACTTCCTGCACGTACCCCACCTTGCCGATCAACCCCATCCGAAGCCACAGGTCCGAGTCCTGCGCGTAGTAGAACTCTGGATGATACCCCCCCACTTCTTCGTACACGCTCTTCCTGAACATGACACTCCCGTGGCCCGGGGGGCTTGTGGTGCCGTACAGCATCTCGCGCGTCGCCTCCTCAGGATCGGCCGGCCGCTCGTGCGTCAGCAGCACCTCGCCCTCGGGGCCGATGACGTTGGCCCAGGACGACGCCAACACGAGCGAGGGATTGTCCTCGAGCAGCCGAACCAACCGAGCGAGCCGCCCCGGCAGCGAAAGATCGTCCGCGTCTTGCCTGGCAATGAATTCACCCGACGCGAGCGCACAACCATCGATGAGCGCTCGTGTCAACCCCTCGTTCGGCTTGTGAACCACGCGCACGCGGGAGTCGCGCTCCGCGTATTCATCGAGAATGCGCGGGGACTCGTCCGTTGCTCCGTCGTCCACGATGATGAACTCAAAGTCGACGCCCTCTTGCCGCAGGATGCTCTCCATCGCTTGCGTAAGGTAGCGGGCGTCGTTGAAAACGCTCATCACAACAGACACCGCGGGATCGGCGGTCAAGGTAGGGGGCCCTCCTCGCGTCCGGCCTCCTGCGAGCGAATCGTTTCCACCGTCAGCATATGCCGCCGAAGCACGGCAAGAGGATACTCGGCATCAACCCGAGGCAGATTGTGTACGTCGGCCTGTTCGGTGACCCGGCCAGTCGCCGAGGTTAGACAGAACCCATACCCCGCCTCCTCGACGGCTTGGAGCACACGACGCGACGAGACGCCGCCCGGGAGCGCAAACCCACTGGGCACGACGCCGAGCCGCGCCTGTATCTCGTCCTTGGGCTGTCGTGTTTCGAGGGCCAACTGGGACGCGTCGAGCATGTCGTTCAATGGGCAGTGCCTGTGTCCGTGAGCGATCATCTCTACACCGTCGCTCGCCAACGTTCGGATCGCGTCCCAGCCGGCCATTTTGAACACGCCGAACGAACGGAGCCGTTCGCTGAACTCAGACCTCCCAAACTCGTCGATCAGGGCCTCCAAGTAACGCCCCCGGCTTTCAGGATCGGCGCGCTGGATTAGAGAACTCTTGATGGCCCGCAAGGCATCGAGGCGCTGGCCGTACGTCTCAGTGGGCAGCGGCCCCGATAGGTTCGGCGGCGTAGGCGCGGTGGCGCCGCGCCAGCAGTCGAGCAGGAGGAAGGTCAGTTCGTACGACCAAATGGCCCGGTCGGAACCAATCATCGCTGTCGGCAGGCTCAGCGCCCAGGGGATTGCGTGGTCGCGGAGCACTTCAGCGGCAAGCGTGGTCTGGTTCTCCAGCCCGTCGTCCAGCGTCACAGCCACCCAACTCGGTTCGATGGGCGCGCCGGACTGAAGCGCGTCAACAATCTGCCTCAAGGGAACGGGCTGCCATCGCCGCTTCAGGAAGGCGAGGTGCTCTCTGAACGTCGCCACATCGACGCCATACTCCTGCACGTCTGGCTTGACGATCTCCGGGACCACGCCATGGTACACGAGTATGGCTGCGCCGCGGGCCTGCCGCTCCATCCTGGCCAGGATGCCCAGGAGCGAGCGTGCCCGCGCGGCCGCGATGCTCACCAAGCCAACACTATGCACGGCCCCCTCCTTGGCCCTGAGCCGATGTCGATACGGTCGCCGGCCGAGACACCATTTGCGCCGCCTTTCGAATCCAGTGACAGGCGGCGCTTCTCAGCGTGCCCGTTCGCCATTGCACACGCTTCAGCGGCACGGTCCCGTCGGCCCATCGGAACTTGTACGCCTCCGTCCCGCCTCCCAAGTCGACGGTGCGCCATCCTTTCGCAATCGCCTCCTCAATCAGCAGCGCAAAGTGCACCTTGCCCGGGGAGTAGTTCGCAAGGTCCGCCTCGTACGTTGGCTTGTAGTAGTGGAGCACACCGCGGTGTAGGAACCCCAGATGCCACGAAACCGGACGGCCACCGACTCTCAAGACCGAGAAATGGACGAGCCCTGCCGGAAGCAGCTCGCTCAACAGACGCCGATAGAAATCCATCGTGCCAGCCATACGGAAGAGCCCGGCAGACGGCGTGTCCGCGTGCAGCCTCTCGTACGCCTCGGCCATCGCATTCAGTTCCTCGATCGCGGCGCGGCCGGACCGGGCGTCGAAGACTCTCAGATCGAGGTCGCCCTGTTCGGCCAGCCGGCGCTGTTGCCGCCGCACGTCGCCTCGATGCTTCTTCGACTTCCCCGCGAGCAGCTCGTCGAGAGAGCCGTAGGACGCGGTCTCGATGTGCGGCGACTCTTGCACGTCATCGGTCTCCGCCCCGGCTGGCGCCATTGGGGCCCGAAGCCGAAACGCGGCAAAGAACTCGAACCAGGTCACGTTCGTGCGGACTTCCTCCGAGAACGCCGCCCAGAAATCTTGCCACGCTGGGGCATCACCAGACGGGCAGCACGCCACGGGGTCTTGGTAGTCGAAATGGGGCTCGCCGGCGGGCACCGCGCGCCGGCGCCAACCATTACGCAAGCCACATGGCCAGACGCATAGCGGCAGCACAACCCTGCACCCCAGAGGTCCCTCAGCCAAGCAGAAACAAGGCGTCACACCCAACGCGGCTCCCTTCGTCTGTAGCCACGCCCTCACCATTTGGTGCTCTCCGAACACGCTCGCTTCGCCGCACCCGTCGACAATCTCCTGCCACTGAACCGCGAATGCGCCGTCATCGATCTCGTCGATCCCGCGGCGCCACTCGAAGTGCCATGCACCAGATTCGCTCATGTGTTTGTGAACAGTCCCTGCCTTCGAAGTTGCACGATGGCCTTAGGCCTCTGCGGGCCGCTCGCAAAGGTAGTGAACGTGGACATCACGGAATGTCCGCGCCGGCCCGAAGGGAGGATCCGGGGAGCACACCGCGCGCACGACCCAGCCCTCGCTCTTGAGAATCCGGACGTTAACGTGGGGCGGCCCGCTGAAGAAGACCGGTTCGCCGAGCGCGGCATCGCGCCACATGCAGTACCACCTCAGCGTGTCGCGAGTCGGCGGAATCTGATCGAACAGGAACCGCAACGCCATGAGGGCGAGCCCCACAGGCTTCGTGAGTCTCACTGCGCACCCCAGCGCATTGTGCGACGAAAACAGCAGCTTGCCCCCCGGCTTCAGCACGCGCCAAATGCCTTGGAGCGTGCGCCGCCGCGACTCAACCGGGTACATGTAGTCGAGCCCGTTCCACGAGAAGATCACCGTGTCGAAGTGCCCTGCTTTGAAAGGCAGCCCACGAGCGTCCGCGACCGTGTACACAACCTCGGGTCGCCTCGCGTGGGCAACATGGACGAGCGGCTGGCACAGGTCGAGCCCCACGACGTCGTAGCCCATCTCGCGGAGAGGGACGGTCGTCCGGCCATTGCCGCAGCCCAAGTCCAATACCGTCGCCGGCGGCTTGGGGAAAAACCGCGCGACCAGGTGCGCTTCGATAGGCCACAGCCCCAGTCCCTTGTCGTACGCGGCCACCGCTTCGGCGGAATCATGGGCCGATGCGGTTCGGGATGTCAGGTCACTCTGGTCAGCCATTGCCTTCACCTTGCATGCAGGAATCTAGCGAAGCTTCGCCTCAAACCGTCGAGGTGGAGCGGAAGGCCTTCGCATTCCGCCGCGCAGGCCATGAGATGAGACGGAAGGCGAAGGCCTTCCGCTCCAGTGCTGCGCGAAACTTGACACATTTGTCACGTTCTTGGGCATTGGAGACAACTAGTGTCGTGTTACGTCTGTTGTGTTGTAGCGCTGCGCTTGTAGTAGGCCCGTGAGGGCCTTCCGCTCGGGCGGCGATGCGCCATCGGAGCAGAGGACACTGTTCAGTCGTACTGGACGCCTCCAATCTTCGCATGTGGCCCAGTTGCTGCCAAAACGCCACATAGCTGTCACTCTGAGCGAAGCGAAGAGTCTCCTTCGCGGGCAGGAGATTCTTCGCTTCGCTCAGAATGACGTAACACTTCAGCCGATTGCAACAGCCGTTGGCCCCATGAACGTGCGCGAGTTCGATGGACAGCGTTTCCGCTTGACGCAACGCTGTTTGGAAGCCCAACGGGCTTCCGGCTTCTAGCCCAGGGTTGCGGCCGCAGGCC
>JAJRTI010000401.1 GCA_024278415.1 Planctomycetota bacterium
CGCCACACGATGTCGCAGCGCTGGCAGCACCCGCGAAGGCCCCCCACGAGCAGCTTGGGGTTCTGGAGGTCCAGGTCGTAGCGGAACAGCTTCGACTTGGAGCCCAAGCTCCAGCCGGAGCCGTACGCGACGAAGAGATCCCGGCCGCTCACGGCCATGCCCGACACGGCCGGCGGCCGGCCGTGGCCGCGTCGCCGGCTCACCGCGCTCACCGGCGAGGCCAAGCTCGCCGGCGCCGCGCCTGTCTTGAGCACGTCGCCCTGCGGACTGACCTTCGCGAGCTTGCCCTTGCCGGCCACGTAGAGCGCCCCGTCCGGGCCAAGGGCCATGCCCTCTGGGCCGAAGTCGAGTTTGATCGTGCGGACCACCTTGCCAGCAGGGTTGATGACCTTGATCTCCTGGGCGCCCAGGTCCGCGGCGAGCAGATTGCCGGCCGCGTCGAGCCGCAGCGCGGAGAGGTGCTTGAACGCCACGTTGAGCGGAGCCAACTCCCGGTGGGTCGCGGTCTCCGCCCCCACGTCGGGCAGCGAATCTGGCCCTCGGCGTCTGCCGCGAGCCGGGGCAGACGCCGCGGCCGGTGCCAGCCACGCGAGGGCCAGAGCCGATACCAACATCATCTTCACACGCTTCATGACGGACTCCTTCTTCGGACGCGCTCAATCGCCAGACATTCCCGGCGCGGGCCACATGGGATTGTACCCCTGCGCGTCGGCCCCGGCAAGACGCCGCGCCGCGCGGATTGTGAACGCGAGCGCCATGGGGCGTTTGTGCTTGGCTGCGTTTGCGGATTTGATACGATGGGGCGCCGCACACGCACACCGCCCGAGGCAAGGAGGGTTTCATGCCTGAAGGCTCAAGCCATCTGGAACTGGAGTACTCGTCGATTCCCGTGTTCGCCGATGACGGCACCATCGACATGGGCGAGTTGAATTTCCTGCTGGGCCTGGCGCTCAGGGACAACGAGATCGACGACGACGAACGCCGCGTGCTGGCGGGCATCTTCGGCCGCGTGCCAGCCGACAACGTGGACCCGCGCGTGGCGAAGAAGATCGCGGCGGTGCGCGCGAAGTATGGAATCTGAATTCGCCTCACAAGGAGCCCCCAATGCCCAACGAAGTCCGTTACGAACGTATGCGCCCGCGGCAGATTGTCGAGGCGCGTGAAGCCTGCCCGGTCGCCTACTTGCCCATCGGCACGATCGAGTGGCATGGCGTGCAGAATCCGGTCGGCTTGGACACGGTGAAGATCCACGGCCTGTGCATCCGCTGCGCGCAGGCCGGCGGCGGGCTCGTGTTCCCGGCGCTCTTCTACGGCGAGAACCGCGAGGAAGCGCTGCTCGAGGCCACCTCCGATCAGAAGGGCGAGATCGCGGACGCGATGAAGCTCCCGCGCGAGAACTTCGCGCCCGGCTACATGCAACGCTCCCCAGCCGCGCAATCGGCCGCGTACCACGAGTTGCTTCTGCACATCCTGCGCGAGATCCGCAGCCTGGGATTCAAGGTCATCGTGATCGCGGCCGGCCACTACCCGCTCATCGACCACGCGCGTGCGGCCGCGGCCGTGTTCCATCAAGAGCAGTCTCGCTACGCCAAGGGCGCCAAGAGCATCGTGTGGGCGTTCACCGGGTACGAGCTTGTGCGCGGGCAGATCCCCGAGGCTGGCGACCACGCGGGCAAGTGGGAGACGTCGCTCATGATGGCGCTCGAACACGAGCGGGTCGACCTCGACGAACTGCCCCAGCCCCCGCCGGAACGGCCGCTGGGCGCGGGCCGGAACGCGTACGACGCGTCGGTCGAGTTCGGCGAGGCCGGCATCGCCGCGGTCGTCGAGAAGGTGATCGAGCAGGTGCAGCAGCGGCTGGAGAACCCCGGCCAGTACCAAGGGCACGGGCTCCAGTTCTGACGACGCCCCGCCTATAGTGCCCACGCCAGTGAGCCTCCGTCGGGGCGCGTGGGCGTCAGAGGGCTCACTGACGTGAGCACTACAGGCACGGGAGGCGCACTGATCCGCCGCACGGCGGACACCACAGGCGCGCGGGTGTTGACGCCCCAACTCTGGTATACTCCCGCATCTTGCCCGCGCACCAGCGCACATCACTTCTCCGAGACAGGAGCCCGCTCGCAATGCCCATTTTTACTGGCCTGACCAACGCTATCGTGACGCCGTTCGACGAGGACGGCAACTTCGACGAGAAAGCCTATCGCGAGCTGATCTCGTGGCAGCTCGAAAACGGGCTGCACGGCATGTTCATCTGCGGCGGAGGCGGCGAGGGCATCCTCATGAGCGTCGAGGAGCGCAAGACGGCCGCGGCCGCGGCGATCGACGAGATCGGCGGCCGCGGGCACAAGATCGTGCACGTGGGCGCGCTCCCAACCCGGGACAGCGTCGAACTCGCGCTCCACGCGCAGGACCTCGGAGCGGACGCGATCAGCTCGCTCCCGCCGTTTATGTTCGGCCGGGACGACGACTCGGTCGTGGAGCACTTCGCGCAGGTCGTGGAGGCCGTCGACGTGCCGGTCTACGCGTACCATCTGCCGTTCATGACTTGTGTCGAAATCTACGCGCCCCTCATGCAGCGGCTCGTGGACGAGGCCGGGGTCACTGGCATCAAGTTCACCGATTACAATCTCCTCCAGATGCAGCTCCTGCTCAAGGTGACCGAGGACTTGCTCTATGGCCGCGACGAGCAGATCCTGGCCGCGCTGGTCATGGGCGCGCCGGGCGGCATCGGCAGCACGTACAACGTCATGCCCAACCTCTTCGGCCGGCTCTGGAAAGAGTGGCAGACCGGCGAACTGGAGGCCGCGCAAGCCACGCAGGGGGCGATCAACAGCATCATCGGCGTGTTGCTCGAATACGGCGGCATCGGCGCCTGCAAGGAGATGCTCAACTTCCTCGGGTTCGACGCGGGCTTCCCCCGCCGCCCCAACCGCACACTCAAGCCGGCCCAATCGGCCAAGCTGAAGGCCGACCTCGAGACGGTGGGGTATTTCGATCTGGTCAGCAAATAACACCCCGTCCACATGGATCGTCCTTGGTCTCGACTCCGGCGCGTGGTGCGCAACGCGATTGCGTGCGCGGCCGTGTTCGCGGCCATGGACGCGGCGTACGCGCTGGTTGTGTTCGGCCGCCAGCACATGCCGCTCGACGAGTTCGTGTGCCACGGCGCGCTTGCGTTCCTGATCTTCGCTGGGGTGGCTTTGGCCGTGGGAGTGGCAGGGCTGGGGCTGGGGTTCTTCGTGCGGCCGGCGGGGCGCGCCTTGGCGGCCCCCGCGCTCGTGTTCGGCGTCGTCGGAGCGCTCTGGGCCGCGGCATGGTCGGATCTCGCGCTCCTGCCGGACGTGGTGCGGCCCGGGCTGTGGGGCTTCGCGGCCACGATCGGCCTGGCGCTTCTCGTGGCCGGGGCCGGCATCGGCTGCGTCGTGGAGATCGTGCGCCGGCTCACCGCCAGGTGGCGCACGTTGCGCTTTGTGCTCACGAGCGCGGGCCTCGCGCTGTTTGTGGCGTACGTGGGCCTCGCGGCGGCCGCGTTGTGGCAGGCGCGCCCGGCCGCCCCAAGCCCCGGGCGGCAGAACGTGGTGCTGATTACCATCGACGCGCTCCGCGCCGACTACCTCTCGTGCTACGGGGGGCCGACGCCAACGCCCCACATCGACGCGCTTGCCAGCCAAGGAGTCCGGTTCGCGCGCGCCGCGTCCACCGCGCCTTGGACCCGGCCGTCGGTCACGTCGATCCTCACGGGCGTGTACCCGAGCGTGCATGGCCTCGGCGAGAAGGGCGTCGGCGTCCGCGGGCCAAACGCCAACACCCTGCCGCCGCGGCTGCGCACGCTAGCGGAAGCGTTCGCGGTCGCCGGGTTCGCCACGCAGGCCTTCGTGGCCAACATCCAGATCGATGCGCGCTTTGGCGTGGGCCGGGGCTTCGACGACTACTGCATGTATGAGCCCATCGGCACGCGCGCGGCGCGACTCACGCTGGACGAAGCCGCGTCTCCCGGGCGGCTGGTGAGCCGCCGGGCCCGGCGCATCGCCACGCTGCGGCTGATCGACCGCCCTGCCAAGGAGGTGGGCGCGGGGCGTTCAGAAGGGCCATCGCTGCTCGCGCCTGCGGGCTTCTTTGCCGTCGGCAGCGCTATCCGATGGCTACGCCACGCGCCGCGGCCGTTTTTCCTTTGGGTGCATCTCATGGACGTGCACCAGTATTGGAACTTCGAGTTCCAACCGCAGACGAAGCCCTCGGCTGCCCCCGGCATGGCCGGGCTGGTCCACTTCGCATGCGCTTCACGGCTCAACAACGAGGCGGTAGAGGCTCCTTGGGAACTGGCTGGCCGGGAGGAGCCGCCCGAGGTGGAGGGCGGGGGCGAGCAGGCGGCAGGCCCCCATGACTCGCAAGCCGAGAGCGGGGATTTCCCCAAGCGATACCGCCACAACCTGATGCACGAGGATGCACTGGTGGGGCGTCTGCTCGCGGAGATCGATCGGCTCGGCCTTCGCGACTCGACGCACGTGCTGCTCACCAGCGACCACGGCGAGGAGTTCGGCGAGCACGGAGGCTCGTGGCACGGATACACCCAGTATGAGGAAGTCACGCACGTGCCGCTGATTGTGCGCAGCCCGGCGCTGCCTGCGGCGCCGGCCGTGGTGGCGGCGCTGTGCAGCGGGGTGGACGTCGCTCCGACCCTGGCGACCCTGGCCGGCGTGCCGCTGCCTCCCACGTTCATGGGGCGCTCGCTCGCCTCGCGGCTGAAGATCCATGACGACGATTCCCGGCCGGTCTTCTCGGAGTTCACTTCCGACATGGCCCAAGAGCGCAAAGCGGTGCGCCGCGGCATGATGAAGCTCATCTCCGCCAACGAGACGAAGCCGGCCGAACTCTATGACCTCGCGACAGATCCCCGGGAGCAGGACAACTTCTCCGGTGAAGAGCCGTATCTCCTTGAAGAGTTGACCGCGCTGCTACGCCAATGGGAGCAAGACCAGGCCACGGCTGCCGCGGCTATCCGCAAGGGCCACCAGCGCATGGCCATCATCGACGGCGAGATGGACAAGATGCTCAAGGGGCTGGGCTACCGGTACTGACAATCCTAGCGCCGCGTGCGGAGCGGAAGGCCTTCGCCTTGCGTCTCGTGGCCGGCTTAAGGTTCGGAATGCGGAGGCATTCCGCTCCAGACGTGTAGGAGCACACAACATGAAAAGCTTCGCCGCCCAGTTCGCCAGCTTCATGGCCGCGCCGTTTGCCGCGGCCGTGGCGTGCACCGCGGCGGACGTGGCGTGGGTGCGCCACGTGGTCGGCGTGCGCTGGATCGGCCCGGCGGCTTGGTGTGCGCGCGCGGGCTGGGCATTGGGCGTGTATCTGCTTTTCAGCGTCGGGGCCGCGGCCGCGGGGAGAGGGCTCTGGCTCCTCGTGCGCAACAGGCGCTGGGCGAAGGCATGGCTGGAGCGAGCGCTGAGGGGCCCGGGCATCGTCTTCGCCATCATGGCGACGCTGTGGACCGCGGCCGTGTTCGATGCGTCGCTCGTGTTCGACGCTGGGACGGTCCGTGTGTATCGTTCGCTCCTAGTGTGGACGCCGGCGCTGCTCGCCGATGGCGCGGTCCTCGCGTGGCTGGGGGTGGCCCTCTATCGGCAGGTTTGGCGCCGGCGCGGTCTGCGCCGATGTCTCATGTGGCTGGCCGTCGCGGCCCTTTCCGTGGTTGCGGTTCTCGCGCTGACGACCGTGTTCGCGGAGTTTGCGATCCAACGCGGCGCGGCGCGCTTTGCCGTCCAGAGCTATGCCGCGCGTGCCGGCACGATGTGGTTTTCGCTATCCCGGAGTGCTCTTGGCGCGGGGGCGCTCTGGCTGTTCTGCTTTGGCGGCTGCGGCTTGCTCGCCGGCGCTGCGGCCTTCGCGGCGGACCGATTCCTGCCGCGGGTGAGCCGCGGGCTCGCCGCGGCCTTGTGTGTGGCCGCGCTTGCGGGCCTCGGCGTGGTCGCGGCGCGAAGCTGGCGGGCGCAGCCGCCGGCGCGGGCGGCCGCGGGCGCCAAGGATGCGAGCCAGAGCGTCGTGCTGCTCACGGTCGACGCGCTGCGGGCCGACTACGTCTCCTCCTACGGCGCACACGCGTTCACGCCGAACATCGGCGCACTCGCCAAGCGAGGGGTCGTGTTTGCGAACGCCACGACTGCCGCTCCTTGGACGCGGCCTTCCTTCGCGTCGCTCTTGCTCAGCGCCTATCCCACGGTCCACGGCGTTGGCGAGCAGGGCATTCAGCATCGCCGCCAGGGGGCCCACGCGCTGCCCGACCGGCTCACGTCGCTGCCGGAAGCGTTCCAGGCGGCCGGGTACACCACCCAGGCGTTCGTGTCGAACTCGCAGCTCCACCGCGCGTTCCACTTCGACCGCGGCTTCGACGACTACGTGATGTATGAGGACGTCGGCGCGCGCACGCCCTGGCTGACGCTGGAGGAGGCGGCGCGGCCGGAGTTGATGCTCGTGCGCCGGGCGCGCCGGCTCCTGAAGCTGGAGCCGATCTACCGGCGCCGGCATGCAGACGAAGACGCGCGGCGGCATTCGGGCGCCATGCTGGCGCCGGCGGACGTGTTCCTGGTGGCGCGGGCCATCGAGTGGGTCCGCACCGCGCCGCGGCCGTTCTTCCTTTGGGTGCACCTCATTGGCGTGCACGATTACGGAAGCTACCACTTCCAGCGGACGGGGCCTCCGCGAGCCCGCGCGCCCATGGCGAGACTGATCGAGTTGGCCAAGACCACGCGCGTCGGCGGCCCGATCATGTCCGATCCCTACGTGCCCCAGTATCGCGAGGATCTGAGACTCGCCTGGCCAGCGCCGTGGACGCTGAGCGCGCCGGCGGCCGCGGAGATCGACATGGCCCACTACGCTCAACGCTACGCGGACAACCTCCAGTTCGTGGACGCGGCTTTGGGCTGCTTGCTCGACGAACTCCAGGCGCAGGGCCTGCTCGGGCGAGGCCACGTGGCCTTTTCGTCAGACCACGGCGAAGAGTTCGGCGAGCACGAGGGCGGTTGGCACGGCCGCACGCAGTACCAGGAGGTCGTGCACGTGCCGCTCATTCTGGTGAGCCCAACGTTCGGCGCCAGAGCCGAGCAAGTTCGCCCGCCGTGCAGTTCGATCTCCCTCGCCCCCACATTGCTGTACCTGGCCGGCCTGCCCGTGCCGGCGACGTTCATGGGCAAGTCCCTCGCGCCCTTGGTCGCCGGCCAGGAGACGGAGCCGCGGCCAGTGCACTCGGAGTTTCTCGACGACCCGGCTCGCGAGCGCAAGGCCCGGCGCGAGGGCGACATGAAGTGCATCACCTCCGGCGGAGGCCACGCGGCCGAGCTTTACGACCTGGCCAAAGACCCCTGGGAGAAACACAATCTCGCGCAGGACAACCCGTACCTGCTCCGGGAAATGCTGCGCCGGCTCCACGCCTGGGAACGCCGGCAAGCCGGTGTGGCCAAGAAGGTGCGCCAAGGCCGAAAGGGGCGAGTGACCATTACCGAAGAGATGGGCGAGATGCTGAGGCGGCTTGGGTACGAAGACTGAGCCCGCGTTGCCCCCTCGCCGACACGGCGCTATAATGCCCCCCACGCCAACGCCCGCCGAAGCATCGGAGCGCGCCCGCCATGACCGGCCTGGTCTACGACGACATCTACCTGAAGCATGACACCGGAGCCCATCCGGAGTGCAGCGAACGCCTCCGCGCGGTGGCTGCGCGCCTGAGGTCGGAGGGGCTGTGGGACCAGCTCGCGCTCGTGCCGCCGCGGGAGGCGACCCTCGACGAAATCACGGCCGTGCACGAGCCGGCGCTCGTCGAGGTCGTGCGATCCGCAAGCGAGCACGCGCCCATGCACTTGGGCCCGGACACGCTGGTGTCGGCCCTGTCGTGCCAAGCCGCTCTGTACGCGGCGGGCGGCGCGCTGGAGGCCGTGGACCGCGTCATGGCGGGCGACGCCGCGAACGCGGCCTGCCTCGTGCGCCCGCCCGGCCACCATGCCACGCCCACGCGGTCCATGGGCTTCTGCCTCTTCAACAACGTGGCCATCGCCGCGCGTTACGCGCAGCACAAGCACGGCGTCGGCAGGGTGCTCATCGTCGATTGGGACGTGCACCACGGCAACGGCACGCAGGATGTGTTTTACCGCGACGCGTCGGTCTTCTACTTCTCGACCCACAAGTCGCCCTTCTACCCCGGCACGGGCATGCCCAACGAGACCGGCGAGGGCGCCGGCGTCGGCACGACGCTCAACGCTCCGATGGACCACAACACGACGCCCGATGAATTCGTGGCGACGTTTCGGGAGGCCATTGAAGGGCCGTGCCGCGCGTTCGCGCCGGAGTTCGTGCTCGTGTCGGCCGGGTTCGATGCGTACGAGGGCGACCCCATCGGCCAACTCGGGCTGCGGCCCCAAGACTTCCGCACGCTGACGGACCTCGTGGCGGGGCTGGCCCAGGACACCGCGCAGGGCCGGCTCGTGTCCGCGCTGGAGGGCGGGTACGATCTCGCGGGCTTGGCCTCGTGCTTCGAGCAACACGTGCGGGGGCTGATGGCGAGCGGGTGAGCCTGGCTACTTCTTGTTCAGGTCCGCTGGGCGTTTCATCTGCCGCGGCTTCTTGGGCGGGCGCTTGAGGATGTCCCTGCGCCAAGCCTGCTCGATTTCGCCCAGCACGTCTCCGCCTCGGCCCGTGGCCCGGCGCAGAGCGTCCTCCATGGGCCGGCCGTGCTTCACCTCCGCCAGCATCTTCGCGGCCGCGTCCGGCCCCAGCCGGTCGACGAGGAACCGCGTGGCGCTCGCGCTCTCCGAGTAGAATAGCCACACCATCTTCGGGTCCTTGGGGTAGCGGAAGGCCGCGTACAGCTCCGACAGCGGGAAGGGCTTGCCCCGGCGCACCGCCTCATACGCGGGCCAGTCGTACTTGTCCCCGCGGTTGCCCCCTGCCCTTTACCCACAATTTCTGGCGAGCCGGCGCGGGCGCACACGCGAATGGTGCGCCAAAACTAGACATTGAAAGAGAAATAGTGTATATGATCGGGGATGAAACGCCAACTCCCCCGCGACGTGCAAACGCGCCCACACCCCACGCCCGTGTTCCCGCGCCCGCGGCACGTGCAGCGCGCCTACGACGTGTACG
>JAJRTI010000402.1 GCA_024278415.1 Planctomycetota bacterium
GACACGGGGGAGTTGAAATGGGTGTGGTACGCGAAGCCGGGGCGCTCCTATTTCACCGTGGACACGGACCGCGCGAAAGTGGTGGTGGGGTATCTGAACAAGGCCATCGAATTGAACGGCGTGAAGATCGTCGGCGCCGGCGACAAGAGCCAGTTCGGGATCGTCTCCATCCTCTCGATGGACGACAATCCCGTGGCCGCGTCTTCCGAGCTTCTCATCACGAGTTTGGGCGGCAAGGGCAAGAGCCGCAACCTGCGAGTGGTGGAGGTCGATCCCGTGAAGAAGCGCTATCGGCTCATGGGGCCGCAGGGCCAGCCGTTCTACCTCAAGGAGGCCGGGCCCTTTGAGATCGAAACAAATCCCGTCACGATTACGTTGACGAGTTCCGCGCGCACCCTCTTCATCGAACGGCTCGGGCCGAACGGTGCGCCGCGGTCTCGCACGGCTGTCGCCGGGCGCGGCGGCCGGTTCCGTTTCACTATTGGCCGAGCGGCCGACCGGACCCCGTGGTATCGTGTGGTCGCGGCGCAGCGTTGACGACGAGCCGCCGGAAACGCGGCCGGCGCACCGGCCTCCCAAGGTAGCTTCGCAACCTTGGGCTGATATCCGTATCCCCCTTGGGGATGCGCCCCCATACAGACGCCGCCATGCTCTGGAGCGAAGTTGTGCTTGGCCGAACTGTTACCGCCGCCTCTTCCTCAGCACGAGCAGGCCCTGGTAGCCGGCGGGAATGATGGGCGCGCCGTTGTGCTCGACCACGAGGCAGGGGTTGCCATCGAGGTTGAGTTCTTCCACAAGCTTCGGCTTCTCGACGTTCGTGATATCGACGATGCTCACGCGCCCCCAGAACCGGTCCGCCACGTACAGCGTGTTGCCGTAGATGCTGGGCTTCCCGCTCAGCTTGCGTCCCTCGATGCCATATTGCGGCAGTTCGTCAAGCGGCCGGCGTTCTTTGCGATTGACGATCACGTACGCCCCGCGGTTGGTGGTCACCAGCGCGTCCTTGCCGTTGGCCAGAACCGCCATGCCGTTGTTGGCGCCCACTCGGACTCGGAAGTTGTCGCCGGAGTAAACCGGCGCGGCCCCGCTGTAGAGGTCGTACCAGTAGAAACCCGTCACGTGCCAGAAACAGCAGGCGTAGCGGCCCTCAAGGAGCCCTTCGGCGATCTGATACCCATAGAGCAGCCCGTGGCGGATGTCCTTGAAGACCTTCTTCGGACTGGCCGGGTCGGTGACGTCAATGATGTAGAACGCGGACGCTCCCACATGCAGGAGCGCATACTTGCCGCGCGGAGGCACGACCACCTGCTTGATGGACTGCCCTCGTACCCGGAAACGGCCCGCCATCTCGAGCGCGCCATCTCGTTTGCGCTTCCATATGGACAGCCCGCCCTTGCTCTCCGCGACGTACACGTAACGGCCGCGCACCTTCACGTCCACGGCGAAGCCTTCGGTTTTGTATTCTGCGAGCCGTTTGATCTTGGGCCACAACTCCACCGCGTGCAAGCCCGCGGAGCCGCAAGCGACTAGCGCCACGTCGTCCGCGAACGCCACCGCCCACACCTGGCCGTCAGGCTTGTACACGCGGAACTTGCTGCGCGTTGCCGGCTTGTAAGGCGGAATGACTGGGGGCCTGTCGCGTTCGGGCTTGGGCGGCTTGGCCATGGGCGCGTCGATGACGTGCAGGTCGGTCCAAGCGCCGGCCGCGTAGATCACGCCATCGCCGATGGCGAACCCGCCCACGGGGCTGGCGGCCTTGCGGCTCTTGACGTACGCCAACTGCCGGCGCCCCACGAATGACGGCTTCTCGATCTTGGAGATGTCGATGACGAACACGCCGTTGTACGTGTCCGCGAGGTACGCGTACGGGCCAGACACAACCACGTCCCACATATCCATGCCGATCCGGTAGTAGCGCGGCGCCTTGATGCGGGAGACGAACTTGGGCTTGTCCGGCCGCGTCACGTCGAAGATCTCCAGGCCATGCCCGGCGCCGAAGGCCGGATCGCTTTCGTCGCGCTTCTTCATCTTGCGGGAATGGTGGCCCGTCGCGACGAAGCAATACCTGCCGCGCACACAGACCCCGTCGCCGTACCCGTCCAGCCGCGTCTTCGAGATAACCCTCGGCTCGCGCGGATTCTTCACGTCGCAGATGACCAGTTCCCTCGAGGCCCACACGCCGACATAGAGAATCCCGTCGCGCGCGGCGCAGGACTGGGCTTCGCCGGTGCGAACCGTGCTGAGATGAAGCGGCTTGCCGGGATCGGTGACGTCGACCAACTCGACCCCGTACGTGCGACAGGCCACAAAGGCCACGTTCCCGGAGACCGCGATGCCTGTGGCCAGCTCGATGGTGTTGTAGTGGCTGAGCAGCTTGGGCTTGGCCGGGTCGCTCACGTCCACGATGAACAGCCCGTCCTCGCGCGCGGTGATGTAGGCGACATCGTCTTGGACTTCGATCTGGCGCGGCCGGCCCAAGTTGGTTAGTGTGCCGAGCAGCTTCGGCGACCGCGGATTGGTGATGTCCGCAACGTGCAGCTTTCCGCTGCCAACGACGTAGAGCCGGTCGCCGGCGATGGCCGCGTCCATACACCTGCCAATGCCGAGGTTCTTGATGACCTTGAGCGTCGGACCGAATGGGGCTTGCGGATGGCCGGTCTTTGTCTCTATGGCCTGCGCATGGGAATTCGTCATGATTGGGCCTCCAAGAAACGTTGCAAGCAAAGACACATGCCAGATCCTCCGCAAGTGGATTTGAAACCTCACGCTTTTGCTCCTCAACTGTAGGAGGTTGTCGACCCTGTGCGCCAGTTCGATGCTGCGGCGGACACTCTTCAGCTTTGGGTGTAGGTCTGATTGTACGTATCCCAACGCGTCGCATTCTGGAGTTTCAGTTTCGAAGTGGATTCAGGCAGGTTCACAACAAACGTCCCGGCTCTTCGCCTGCGTGCAACCCCTCGCGGACACCGCAGCCCGAAGGGC
>JAJRTI010000403.1 GCA_024278415.1 Planctomycetota bacterium
CTGTTGTCAAACCCCGTTCGGGGTTTGCGCCCAATTGCGCCCCCTGTGGCGTTGTGGGAGTGCGTTTGGCCAATCGCACGACGCGGGTCTCCAAGCACAGCCCCACCGACTCAGATAGGCATACGAACTTGCGGGACGCGACACTAGGCGCGCACTCGGCCGGCATGCTGAGACGCAATCTCCCCAAGACGAGCCGCTGCCGCCGCGGGCCTACGGTTTGACAACCAGAAACGCTGCGTGTAGCATACGCGCCCCCTGTTGGCACACACACGCATCAACCGCTCACGACACTGTAAGGAGTGCGACCATGGCCGCTGCAATGAAGCTCGCAATCGACGGAGGTGCGCCCGTATTCGATAAGTCGTTCCCCATGTGGCCGTCGTTACAGAAGAGCACCATCAAGGCCGCGATGAAGCCGCTCGAAACCGGCAAGGTCAACTACTGGACCGGCGACGAGGGCAAGGTCAAGGGCCGCAAGCGCGCGTCCATGGGCATGGAGTTCGAGGCTGAGTTCGCCAAGTGGTGCGGCGCCAAGTATGGCATCAGCACGAGCAACGGCACGACCGCGCTCCACACCGCGCTCGCCGGGCTCGGCATCGGCCCCGGCGACGAAGTGATCTGCCCGTCGTACTCGTTCATCGCGTCGTCCTTCTGCATCGTGCAGGCCGGCGCGGCGCCGGTGTTTGCAGACGTGCAAGCCGGGCCCAAGTACTGCCACACCATCGACCCCGCGGACATCGAGAACAAGGTATCCAAGAAAACCAAGGCCATCATCTGCGTCCATCTCTACGGCCAGGTGTGCGAGATGGACAAGATCATGAAGATCGCGAAGAAGCACAAGCTGTTCGTGGTCGAGGACTGCGCGCAAGCGCACGGTGCGACGTTCAAAGGCAAGAAGGTCGGCACCATCGGCCACTGCAACGCGTTCAGCTTCTGCCAGTCCAAGACCTTCACCACTGCCGGCGAGGGCGGCATGGTCACCACCGACGACGAGGATGTCGCCTGGCAGTGCCGGTCGTTCCGCGACCACGGATACGCGGTCAAGGAGCGTCTCGACCTGCTCGACATGGAGGCGAAGCTGCCCTACATCCACAACATGGTCGGCTTCAACTTCCGCATGACCGAAATCCAGTCCATCGTGGGGCTCTGCGAGCTGAAACGCATCGATACGTGGAACCTCAAGAACCGCCGGCGCAACGGCGAGTTCCTCATCAACGCGCTCAAGGACGTGGACGGCATCGCGGTGCTCCCTCAGCACGACAAGACGGTGCAGAACGGCTTCTGGCTGTTCCCCATCGTGCTGGACATCGAGAAGTTCGACTGCGACATCACGCAGTTCTGGCATGCGGTCGCGGCCGAGGGCGTGCCCGCGGGGCCGGTGCTCTGGCCGCAAATGTACAAGGAGAAGGCGTTCCGCGAGCACAACGGTTTTGGCCGGCTCAACTACCCCTTCAAGGATCCTAACACGCGCAAGGCCGCGGTCGATTACAGGAATTGCCACTGCGAGAAGGCGGCATGGCTCGAAGACCGCACCTTCTTCACCGCGATCCACCCCGTCTATACCATGACCCACATGCGCGCGATCGCCAAGGCGATCAAGAAGGTGGCGGACGCGTATCGGAAGTAATCCGCCTGGTTCGCCATCTGAGAGAACGCCACGAGGACGCAGACCAACTAGTCTGCGTCCTCGTTTGGTATCCGCGCCCGCCAGGGCGAGTGAAGGCAGGTGTGCTCAGATCATGCGGTCTGGAAGTGAAGGGTGGCCAGCGCTTCACCCGTCGCTCGGGAAGAGACGTCGAGAAACTCCACTCCGACCACGCGGTCGTCCGCATTGTAGTCCAAGACGACGCCTGGGCGCACCTCCTCAGACTCGACAATCTTGCTCTCGTCAAGACGGAAGTAGAGGGCGTCGCTAACCTTGTCCAGCTTGATCCTCATGTTGCTTTCTCAATCTGCGGTCAAAGAAGGCGGTCACGCGCTTCTCTGGCGTTGCCGACACGTTCACGATGACTCGAAGCCAACGGTTTCCGAACTCGGGGATCTGCTTGATGAAGTGGCGAGTGCCATCATTGCGATCCTCGATGCTGTCCGGCTCGGCCACGGCGCGGTCAGCCCATTCGGGCAGGATGCCTCGTTCTTCGGTTCTTCAAGCATCGCGCTGAAATGCGCCGAACTCTCCATTGGGGCATGTTACCACAAGAACGGCGCAGTGTCATTCCGAAGATAGCTCCGTCAACGGCGCGCCGGCGAACGGCAGCCGCTTCGAGGGAGCAGAGCGGATGCCCTGACCCAGAAGGCGTTCATTGCTGAGCAAGAGAAGCACGAGGCCGGGGCGGGGCGAGCGCTTAGTTCTTCTCGCTATCCCAGGACTTCCGCAAGCACATCCACAATCCGGCGATTCGTGGCCTCATCCTTGATCGCGATGCGGAGCGCGTGGTTGCCGAGTTGCGTCCCCATGTTGCGTACGTCGCGAAGGTAGACGCCCTGCTCGCGGCATCGCTCCACGACTGTCGCCGCGGTCGGGCCCGAAGTCGGGAGGTGGCA
>JAJRTI010000404.1 GCA_024278415.1 Planctomycetota bacterium
GCCAAGCGGCCAGAAGAAGCGGAAGGGGGGAGAAGAAACAGGGCCATTCCTCACCCAGGGTTGCGAGCTTCGCTCGCGAACCCTGGGCTGGTTTACGGAAGCCCGTTGGGCTTCCCAGAGGCCGAACCCGCTCGGACCGGCCAAAGGCTCAGCCACGTTTTCTGCGCATGGCTGTAGCACTTGGCTGAAGTGTTACGACTCCGTGTGTAAGGCTACCAGCTTCAAACTCTAGTGAGAGGACCCGTGACATGAGAGCGTGTGTTGACCATTGCGGCACGAGGTCGCCGCCCGGGAGGTCTCGAGCGTCGCAGTTCCGGGGAGGCGGCTGCGCCATTGGGACGTCAGTTGTTCTTGTTGTAGTAACCATACATTCAGTATCGAAAGGAGAATAGAGCATGTTCGAAACGCAGAAGATCTGCCGTCTCGGTGCTCTGGCATTGCTCACGATTGCGCCCTGCACATTATGGGCAGCGGGCGATCGCGATGAAGACATCAGGGCGATGCGAAGAATGATCGCCAACCTTCAGGCTCAGGTCGATCAACTCAAGGCTGATCGAAGCGCGGCGCCGGCCGCCAACGTTGGCGCCCCGGAAAAGCGCGTCATCGCCAAGATGGTGCGCGAGGAGTTGAAGCTCTCGGAAGAAGCGAAGAATAAAGCCTATCCCCATGATTTTCGCGTGTACTGGAAGGAAGGCATCCGGCTGGACAGCTTGGACAAGGCGTTCAAGTTGAAGATCGGCGGCCGGATCATGAGCGACTGGTCCTTCACCGACTACGACTCCGACGTGGAACGCTACGTGGGCGAACAGTCCGATGGCCATGAGTTTCGCCGCGCTCGCCTCTACGTGGCGGGAACGATCTACGGGAACGTCGAGTTCAAGGCCCAGTACGACTTCGCAGGCGGCGATGCCGACTTCAAGGACATGTACGTGGGCTACAAGAGCATTCCCTACTTGGGCGGCATCCGCGCCGGCCACTTCAAGGAGCCCTTTGGCTTGGAGGAGCTGACGAGTTCCAAGTACATCACGTTCATGGAGCGCGCCCTCCCCGATGCCTTTGCACCCTCACGCAACGTGGGCGTGATGCTGCACAACCACGTGTTCGGCGACCGCGTGACGTACGCGGTGGGGTGGTTTCGTCCGACGGGCGCATACGGCAATGGCAGCGGCGACGGCGACTATGCCGCGACCGCACGAGTCACGGCATTGCCGCTGTACGCGAACAAAGGACGTCAGCTCCTGCACCTCGGCGTGGCAGCGACCAAACGAGCAAACAACGACAGCTTGCGACTGCGCGCACACCCTGAGAACCACCAGGTCAGTCGATTGGTGGATACCGGCGCCTTCGGTTCAAACAACGTCCAAATCATCGGGCTTGAGGCGGCGCTCGTGCTGGGGCCGTTCTCGGTTCAGAGCGAGTACACGCGCGCCGAGGTCGACCGCCGCAACTCCGCGCCGGGTATGCCCAACAACGCCTCGTTCAGCGGGTACTACGTGGAAGCAAGCTGCTTCCTCACGGGAGAGAGCCGACACTACAAGAAGAAGTCTGGCGCATTCTCCCGCGTGAAACCGAAGCACAACTTCAGCATCAAGAACGGCGGGTTCGGCGCCTGGCAAGTCGCCGCTCGATACTCGCATCTGGACCTCAACGACCAGGACATCCAAGGCGGCGAAGAGGACAACATCACCTTGGGCCTGAACTGGCATCTCAATCCGAACGCTCGGGTGATGTTCAACTATGTGATCGCGGACGTGGATCGGCAGTTTGTTGGCCTCGGCCGAGATTTGAACGCCAAGTCCGCCATGGTTCGACTCCAGGTTGACTTCTAAAGTCGCCGCCCTTCATGTGAAGTTATCGTTACGCTAATCACCTGCTCATACGAGGCAGGTACGTTTGAAACACAAACACACAGAAAGATAAGGATTATCTACACCATGATTATGAGACTCTCTCGAACGACAACAGGACAGATCGCCACCGCTCTCGCTCTCGCGTGCACGGCCACGTTCGCGGCGGATGCGAGCGATATCACCATTGATGGCTCCACCACGGTGGGCCCCATCGCCAACGCGTTTGCCGAGTATTTCATGGCCCGGAACCCCAACGTGAATGTCACGGTGAGCGAGTCCGGCAGCGGCAACGGCGCCAAGAGCCTGATCAACGGCGCTTGCGATATTGCCGACATGTCCCGCTTCATGAAGGGCAAGGAGTTCAAGGCCGCGGTTGAGAAGGGCATTTTCCCCGTGGCTCACGTGGTGGCGATGGATGGCCTGCCGATCATCGTCCATCCCAGCAACCCGATCAAGCGGCTCACGGTCGAGCAGGTCAGGGATGTCTACCTCGGCAAGATCACGAATTGGCGCGAGCTTGGCGGCCCGAACCTGAGGATCGTCAAGATCAGCCGCGACACGAACAGTGGAACCTACGAGACCTTCGAGAAGCTCGTCATGAAGAAGGCCAAGATCGCGGGTTCCACGGAGTACGTCGGCAGCAACGGCGCGGTGCGCCAGCGGGTGCAGAGCACGCGGGCGGCGATCGGATACGCGGGCCTCGGCTTCGTGGACCGCACGGTCAAGGCCCTCGAGATCAATGGCATCTTCCCCGACCATGACACGGTTTCCAGCGGCCGCTACCCCATTGCTCGGCCCCTCTTCATGTTCACCAACGGCTACCCCAAACTGGGCACGCCCCTGCACGCGTTCGTGACGCTTTATTTGAGCCGGAAGGGCCAAGAGATTATCGAGTCGATTGGCTTCATACCGGTCACGTCCTACTAACGCAGTCTTGTTGAAGCTGCCTCTAGGCGGTAGGCGAAGGCGTCTTGCTAGACCAGCACGGGGCTTGTCCCCGTGCTGGCATGATTACCGACGACTATGCTGGCGCCCTCATTCCCTGGTTCCCCCTTTCACTGCCCGCTCGGCAAGCCGAGCGGGCAGTGAAAGGGGGGGGAGGCGCCGCTGAGTCGTCGGTAATCACGCGCCCCGCTGGGGGCGCTGCTCCTGCCAGGCCTGGCGAGCGCCGACACCCTAACGGCCCCAGCTTGATCTCGCGATTGAACGGTCTTTGGCGCGTAACACCTTACGGTCCGATGGCCGTGGGGGGTAGGACTCGCAACCCAGGGATGCGGCCTGTCGCGCCCCCACCCCTTTCCAGACACGTTGACCCCACCCGATGCCGGCTTCCGCAGTGACTAAACCCACGAGTCTGCTCCTCAGCAAACGGGCTACCCGCTTGCGCCGGCTAGGATCGTTTCTGGGGCACGGCTTCCTCCTCACGGTCACTTCCCTCTCCGCCCTGGCCGTCCTCTTCATCTTTTACTTCATCGCCAGAGACGGGATTCCCTTCTTCCGCCTCCAGGGCTTCACGGAATTCTTCACTAGCACGCATTGGTACCCGTCGCGCGAGCCTGCTGAGTTTGGTGCGCTGGCCATATTCGTGGGAACGGGGATTGTCACGCTGGGGGCGATCCTGGTGGCCGTGCCACTCGGCGTATCCGCGGCCGTGTGCCTGAGCGATGTCCTGCCTTTCGCGGTCCGCCAGTTGGTCAAACCGGTCATCGAGATGCTGGCGGCGATCCCGTCTGTCGCGTATGGGTTCTTCGCGTTGGTGGTCTTCGCTCCCAAGCTCCAGGAAAGCGGGGGGCCGATCCTGGCGATGGGGCTCTGGATCGTCGGACTTCCACTCGCCGCGATTCTCATCATCGTGCTCAGTGACGTGGCGACCGACCGGCTGGAAGGGCGCGCTCGTTCGATCGGCCGTGTGGTGTTGCTCGCCGCGTTGGGTGCGACGACGATCTGGGGGCTGCATCTGCTGGCCGGCAGACTTCACGCCATGACGATATCGAGCGGCACGAATGCGCTGAACGTATCCATCATCTTGGGCATCATGGCCCTTCCAACGATCGTGAGCGTGTCCGAGGATGCGCTCCAAGCCGTAGGACGCGATCTGCGCGAGGGCAGCTACGCCCTCGGTGCGACTCGCGCGGAAACCCTTATCAAGACGGTCATCCCCGCGGCGAGCAGCGGCATCTGCGCAGCGGTCGTCCTGGGCCTGATGCGCGCGGTCGGCGAGACCATGGTGGTGTGGATGGCCTCCGGGAACGCCGCCGAGATCCCGAAGCCCTGGTACAACTTCCTCCAGCCGGTCCGCACGCTGACCGCCACGATCGCCGGCGACATGGGCGAAGCGGACCAGGTCACTGGCTCGGCCCGATTCCACGTGCTCTTCGCGATGGCGCTCTGCCTGCTGGCCATTGCCTTCATCTGCAACCTTGCAAGCGAATGGATCGTCGTCCGAGCCAGAAGGAAGAGAGGCAAGTAGCGCGGCCTTCGGCCGCAATGCGACCGTGCTCGGTTCGCTGTTTGGAGTCCCGCCCTTAGGTGGTCTGGCCTATCTTGGAGGAGGCCCTTACGGGCCTCGCTGCGAACGGGCCACGATGCCACGCATACCCCGTAGCTTCTGCGAAGCAAGTTTCCCCACCCATGCGCCTCTCTACCCGAAAACTGCTCGACAAGTCCTTCTCAGCGCTGGGCTTGATCTCCATCATGCTGATGGCCTTGTCGCTCGTGATCATCTTGGCGCCCATCGTGGTCCGCGGCGCGGGCGCGTTCGTGTTCAGGGGCACAGTGGAGCATCGGCGACTCATGCACGAACGATTCGAGCGTGGGGATCGGCGTAAGATCGAGGCCGAGACTGCGGCGGCTATGGCCGCGCGGCGCCCGATATACCAAATGATCGAGACGTTCGAAAAGGATCTGAAGGCCGGTGGCTTTGCCATGCGCCGGAAGTATCGGAGCCCGCTCCGAGAGTTGAAAGATGCGCTGCGGGAACTCCTCGGCCCTTTCCCCGGACAACCCACGCCGGTGCTCATGCGCAACCAGTACGGCCAAACGCGATGGGATCGCGCACTGGTGAAGCTGCACCGCGTCCTCTTTCGGGAAGAGTGGGACTACTCGGACCCGACGAAAATGGGAGTCAAGAAGTTCGTGCCACGGGCAGCCGATTTCAAAGGCACGGCGGTGGAGCCCCTCTTCGAGCACATCAAGACGCACTTGCCGGGCATGCTGCGGCCGCGGCTGACCTTCTATTGGCGCTTCCTGTTCGATGTGTCCTACGACGCCCATTTCTTCGGCGGCATCTGGCCCGAAGTCCTGGGCACGTTCTACCTGACGATCGGCTCCATGCTCTTCGCCATACCGGCTGGCGTGATTGCCGCGCTCTACTTGGTCGAGTATGCAGGCCAAGGCCGGCTTATCAGTCTGCTTCGCGTTTGCATCAGCACGTTGGCGGGTGTGCCGAGCATTGTGTTCGGTCTATTCGGGCTAGCCTTCTTCATCAACACCATGCACGTGTCGCCCTCCAAGAGCGTGCTCGCCGGGTCGCTGACGCTGGGGCTGCTGGTGCTGCCGACGATTATCCGCGCGTCCGAGGAAGCCATCCGCGCGGTGCCGCTGGCCTACAAGGAGGCGGCCATGAGTCTGGGCGCCGGGCGCTGGCACACGGTACTGACCGTGATCCTCCCGGCCGCGCTGCCCGGGATTCTCACGGGCGTTGTGATCAGCATGGGCCGCGCCGCGGGGGAGACCGCGCCGATCATCTTCACCGCCGCGGTCAGCGTTGGCAAACCACTGAAGCTGCTCCAAACGCTGTCCCAGCCCACCCCCGCGCTCTCGTGGAACATCTACAACCTCTGCACCGAGCACGAGGCGGTGGACGAAATACGGCACGTGCAGTTCGGCATGGTCTTCACGTTGGTGGCGCTCGTGTTGATCTTCAACCTCGCCGCCATCATTCTGAGAGCCCGCATATCGAGGAAGTTGAGAGGATGACTACCGTGGTAGCACCAGTTGAAACCCAGAAGCGTTTTGTGTCGGCCGATGTGATCGCCAGATCGGCCGAACCCCAAGCGACTGAAACACACATGCTCGCGGAGCGCTTCTCCGTCTTCTATGGGACCAACGAAGCCGTCAAGAAGGTGGACCTCGCGATCCCGTCGAAGCAGGTCACGGCCATCATCGGGCCCAGCGGCTGCGGCAAGAGCACGTTCCTGAGAGCCATCAACCGCATGAACGATTTGATCCCCGGCTGCCACACTGAGGGCCGCCTGATGTTCGACGGACAGGACGTGTGCGGTCCCCAGATCGACGTGGTGGCGTTGCGGCGCCGGGTGGGCATGGTCTTCCAAAAGCCCAATCCCTTTCCCAAGTCAGTCTTCGACAACGTCGCGTACGGCCCACGCCTCCATGGCATGAAGAAGCGGCAAGACTTGGGCGAAATCGTCGAACGAAGTCTCCAAGGCGCGGCGCTGTGGGAGGAGGTGTCTGATCGCCTCAAGAACAACGCGCTGGGCCTCTCAGGCGGCCAGCAGCAGCGGCTCTGCATCGCCAGGGCTCTGGCGGTCGATCCGGAGATCCTGCTCATGGACGAGCCTACCTCAGCGCTCGATCCTCGATCGACCACCCGCATCGAGGACTTGATCGCCGAGCTGCGCGGCCAGTACACGATCATCATCGTCACCCACAACATGCAGCAAGCGGCCCGCGTCTCCGACTTCACGGCCTTCCTCTACGAAGGCGAGTTGATCGAGTTCGGCTCGACCAAGAAGATCTTCACCAATCCCGCCAAGAAGCAGACCGAGGACTACATCACCGGGCGGTTTGGATGAGATCAGGGATCAGGGATGAGAGATGAGAGATGAGTAGCATTGCCCTAATCCCTAATCCCTAATCCCAATCTCTAATCCCCAATCTGGAGTGCTCCCCATGTCCATCCTCCTCACGCGAGAGATTGATAGGCTCAAGCGCACGATCTTGTCGCTAGGGGCTCTTGTGGAAGAGAACGTCCACAAGGCGATCAAGGCCTTTCGTGAAGGCGA
>JAJRTI010000405.1 GCA_024278415.1 Planctomycetota bacterium
AGTCCGCCTCCTTGAACCACTGCGGAATGTCGTCGCGGCTCTCGAACCGGCCGCGGCGGCACCACTTCTGCTTTGTCGCCCACTGCCGATACAACTGCGCGGCGTCGAACCAGTCGCCATCGTACGTGGTGGCCACGAAGTAGAACGGCATGGCGTAATCGCTGCCGGGCGTGACCATGTCCGGCGGGTAGTGGCGCACCTCGTACGCGATCGTGGCGGCCTGCGCGAGCGTGGTGTAGTAGAAGCGCTTCACGTTGAGCGCGCCGTCCTCCGTGGCCAGATAGAGGCCGGCGCGGCGGGCCGCGGAATAGTCGTAGCCCCCGTCGCTCTCGTAGTACGCGGCGAACTGCATGTGTGCGCCGCCGGGGTAGGCGTGGCCGTAGGGCTGGGCCGCGCCGGTCATGAACCCCGGCGACCAGGCGTGGATGGGGTTCTTCATGCAGCGGCCCTCCGCTCGTGGGATGAGCAGGAAGTCGTCCGCCGCGGTGGGTCCAATCTGGCCGAGGTCGATCTCAGGAAAGTACACCTCCCACAGCGACCACTCGCGGCTGCGGTTGGCCACGTTGATGCGCCACTCCGAGCGCGGGCTGTCGTCGCGCAGGCGGATGGTCACGGCTACGTCGAGCGCACCGGGCTCGCCGTCCAGCTCGATATTGCTCCAAGCCAGGTGCAGCACCGCGGCGCCTGGCTCTTGCACAAGCTTCGCCGAGCGCCTGGACGCGACGCGGTTGGTCAGCGGCAGACGCTTGCCGCGGCCGCGGTCCGTGCGCAGGCCCAGCCGCCAGATGAGGCCGCGGTAGCCAGCCGCGGGCTTCGCACCGAAGCCGACACCGCGGGCGACGTGGTACACGTTGGCCACGCCCATGCCCCGCTTCTCGTTGAGCAGCGCAATCGCGACGCGGTTGTTGTGCAACACGAGCTGGCCCTCGATGCGGTCGAGCCGCGCCTGCGGCTTGGCGCCGCGCAGCTTCGCGGCGATGGCCGCCTCGATCTCTGCCGGCGGCTTGGGCTGCTTGAGCATGGGGCCGGCGATCTCGGCCCACGGCATGGGCTTGCGCGACACTTTCAGCACGCGCACTTCATCCACCGTGCCGGCGAAGTAGTCCCGGCCGTCGAGGGTCGCGCCCACGCGTACGCGGTCCACGACGATGCCGGCCTTGGCCGCCCCCCACGCGAGGGCGACGCGGCGGCCGTCAACGTAAAGCTGGAGCAACACCTTGAGCCCGTCACGTTGGTGCAGTTCCCATCGCAGCGCGACTTGCCGCCACTGGCCCGGCCGCCAGCGCGACACGTCTGCGGCGCACTTGACTGGCTCGCTGCCGAATTCGCGGAAAACGGCTGCGAGGCGGTTGGACTCGGTGAGGCGCAGCGCGATGCGGCCTGCCTTGCCCGCGCACTCCCACACGCACGTGGCCTTGCCGAGTTCGGCCGGGCGCATCCAGAGTTGCACCGTGCCGGCCTTGGCCTGCATGCCCGACACAGCCACGTCGAGCGCGGCGGACTGGCCGTCGAGTTGGAGCCCGTTGCCGAAGCGCGCGCGCGTCCACTGCGCTCGCCCCAGGATCCGAGCCTCAATCTTGTTCGGGCCAATGCCCTGCGCGAGCGCACCCGCGGTTTCGTCGAGCGGCAAGTAAGCAGCCGCGCCCACGTCGGTCTCGGCATCGCCGACCCATTGGGCCTGGGCCGTGGCACAGGCGAGCAATGCCGGCCAAACGAATAGCTTGACAAATGACTTGGGTTTCACCATCTGATCGGCTCCCTGAAACTTGGGGACGCTGCGATACTACCGCATGACGCACACGGGCTCAAGGCTTGTGCCAATCCTCTGACGCGGCCGTCATTGACGATGGCCATCGGCTGTGGTATAGTGCCGTATATGCACCTATCGAGAATCGTCATCGATACATGCGTGATTGAGTCCGCGTTGCGCAGTCGACGCGGAGCGAGCTTTAAAATGCTCTGCGAAATCGGGCAGGATCGATTCATGCATGGGCTGTCGGTCCCGCTTTATCTCGAGTACGAGTCACGCGTACTGAACCTGGTCGAGTGTGGCGCCACGGATCTTCAGGAGTCTGATGTCCAAGCGATCCTCGCCGCGATCGTGTTCTACGCCGTACGAGTGCCTATCTACTACATCATCAGGCCAAACCTTCGCGATGAGAAGGACAACATGGTCGTAGAGTGTGCGGCTAACTTCGGCGCAGACTACCTCGTTACCCACAATATCCGAGACTTCCGAGGCGTGGACTTGCAGCCGCAATCCTTCGATGTGATCACCCCGCGAGAGTTCCTCGCCAGAACCGGAGCAGCCAACCATGATTAAGCTCCAATTTCGCCTACCCGACAACGTGCACCGCGAAGCGAAGCGTCTGGCCAGACAGCAGCATGTTTCGCTCAACCAGTTCCTCGTGACCTCGGTGTCGAACGAGTTGGTGCGGCAGGAGACCATGTCCTTCTTCGCGCCCATTGCTGAACGATTCGACCAAGAGGCGTTTCAACGTGCGCTCGACCGAGTGCCGGATGTGCCGGCAGATGAGCAAGACCGTCTGTGAGAGGGGGGGCAAGCGGACTTCGCATACGGATTCGTTGACACTCCACGAACGGTTGTGTGATAATGCCTTCTCGCAGAACTGGGGCGCGTATGTGCGGCCCTTGAGCCACTCCCTGCCACTGCTGCCTCATGGACATGCTTCGCCACAGAACCAGAACTGCGCGCAGAGCCGGCGCTGTCCTCGCGCTTGCATGGCCGGCTGCGGCGTGGGCTGCTGGGAGCGGCGGCCCTTTGCCGGCGCTGGGGCTCGTCGTCGCGGTGCTGTGGGCTGTGAGCGGCGCTTGCCTCGTCATGACCTGCCGGGACAAGCTTCGGGCCGACCGGTTCTGCGTGTGGGTTCTGCTCCACACGGTCTTCGCTCTCTTGGCGGCCATCCTGCTCGGTCGGTCCGTTGGCGGGCCGTGGGCCTTGGCCGCACGGACCGCGCTGTACTTCACGTGTGTGGGGGCAATCCTGGGAGCGATCATTCACGCGAACGCACTCATGGTTCAGTCGCGGTTGCGTCGCTCGCGCAGCCTGGTGCAGACCCGGCAGCAATTGGAGGAGATCGAAGCGCGCTTGGGCGAGATGGTCCAAGAGGCGTCGGAGCGGTTCTTGTCCGCGTATCAACCCGAGGCGGACGATATCGAACGCCTCCAGGCGCCCGGCTTGGCTGGGCTGTTGAAGAAACCCGTTGTCGATGGGGACCGTTCGCAGCGCCTGCGGGTGCAGAGCCGCTACCTCAACTACAGCGAGCAGGTGCTGTTTAGCAAGGTGGCGCGCTTGCTTGGACAGAAGGAAGAGTTGCTCGTGCACATCGCGCCCATCCTCAAGCACCGCTATCTCATGGACGTGTGGTGCGACGTGCAAGTGTGTCTGTTTGCGGTGACCGTGGCGTTCGCCGCTGTGTATGAGGCGACCGAGTTGTACTACTGAGGTGTTGCCTGCAACCGAAGAGGAGCAGAAGGCCTTCGCCGTCCCTCGGAATGCAAAGGCCTTCCACTCCGGGTATCTGCGCTCCACGCGGTGATGCCACAGCCTAAAGACGCCGTCCCACATGCACCCATCTCTGCTAGCCCGAATCGTCGCGAAGTCGCCGTTGCCGCGGAGGGTGACGCTTGCGTTGCTCTCGGCCGGGTTGGCGATGGTGCTTGCGGGCTTGCTGTACGCGTCGGGCCGCCGGCGGTCGTTTATGCCGGGGCCGCTCATGACCGCGCACCGTAAGCTCGAGTTTCGGTGCCAGGAGTGCCACACGCCCCTGCGCAACCGCGAGGTGGCCTTTAACGACCGGTGCGCAGCTCCGACGTGCCACGCTAAGAGCGTGGACGTGAACGCGGCGAAGAGCGACAACTGCATCCAGTGCCACAAGCCACACCAAGGCCGCGCGTTCAAGGCGACGTGCTCGATGGGCGGATGCCACGGGGATCTCGGCGCGAAGACAATGAAGGTTGCGAACGCGGCCGCGCGCGATAAGTTCGACCATGAGAAGCACAACGCCAAGACGCGCAACCAGACGGACTGCCGCACCTGCCACCCAGCATCGCAGGACGGCTCGACGTTCACGCTCCCTGGGCACGGGGAGTGCCGGGCGTGCCACGAGCACACCGGCAACTGCCCGCCCATCGCGCGCGCGCGCAAACAGCGGAGCAAGAAATGCACGTACTGCCACCTGAGCGAGCAGTACGATGGGAAGCCTCAGGAGGAGCCTCGCCCCTTCGCTTACGTCCGGTTCTCGCACGAGCCGCATGCCGCGTTTGCCTGCGCGGATTGCCACAAGGACATCGACGCCGCGCGGCGCAATCCCAAGCGCTATCCGCTGGCGATGAAGGAGTGCCAAGCCTGCCACGCCAAGCCCCAGATCGCGGAAAGCCCCCCGCCCCAGGGGTGTCTCGACTGCCACCGCGTGCACCATCGCTACGGCCGGTTCGCGCAGGCTCAGACGGAGCGCGGGCTCGTGCGCGCGGGCAAGGATTGGGTGACGCTCGATGAGGCCGTGAAGCGGTTCGGCGACTACGCGGGCCGCGCGCTAAGCAGCATCAAGCGCGAAGAACCGGAGGAAGCGAAGATCCACCTCGACCTCGCGCAGCAAATCGCGGCGGCGGCCGCGAAGAGCAAGTGGGCCCAACATCCGTCCGTGCGCAAGATGAAGACGCGGCTCAAGGCCATCGCGAAGGCGTTCGAAGAGGCCACGGCCAAAGCCCAGACCCCTGAGGCCGGCAGGGCCGCTGCCGTCGCGGACGGGCGGCGCCGCATCAAGCTCCGGCGGGCCAAGGGCCCGCGCAAGAAGGAGTTCGAGTTCGTGAGCGTTGCGAACACGTACGCGCGCACAATCGAGAAGGCGTTCGAGCGCGTCGAACTTGATTGCCAGTTGACCGCCATCGATGCTAACGCGCGCACGAAGTACGCCGGCGTGACGCTGCGCAAGGAGGTCTACTGGTCCCTCTACGGCCTTCGGACTACCGCGGAAGTGGACGCCCTGAGCATCATCAAGGCCATCTTCGACCATGTCCCAGACGTGAAGGAGGTGATGGTCGAAGTGGAATCCAAGCTTAGCGAGGATCCCGGCGAAGGGCGCTACGAACGGGTGCTGTACGTGACCGCCACCCGTGCGGCGTACAAGAAGCTCAACTACGCCAAACTCACGCTTGCGCAGGCGAGGAAAGCGTTTGCGTTCCAGTACGACAAGCGCGTGGAGAAGGCGAAGCCGGAGTAGGGGGGCTACTTCCCGCGGAGGATGCCGTACTTCAGGATCACGTAGACCGCGCGCACGCCGTCCTTCCAATTGATCTTCTTGCCGTCCGCGTACGTGCGGCCCGCATACGAGACGCCCGTCTCATAGAGCCGCACGCCCTTGCGTGCGACCTTGGCCGTGAACTCGGGCTCGAACCCGAACCGTTTCTCCCGCAGCGTCATGCCCTCCAGCACCTCGCGCCGGAAGGCCTTGTAGCAGACCTCCATGTCAGTGAGGTTCAGGTTCGTAAACACGTTCGACAGCAGGGTCAGCAGCTTGTTGCCGACTTGATGCCAGAAGTAGAGCACGCGGTGGCAATCCCCTCCGATGAAGCGAGACCCGTACACCACGTCTGCGCGGCCGTCGATGATGGGTTCAAGCAGCTTCGCGTATTCGTTCGGGTCATACTCCAGATCCGCGTCCTGGATGAGGATCACGTCGCCCGTGGCCTGCGCGAAGGCCGTGTGCAGTGCGCCGCCCTTGCCGGTGTTGGCCTCGTGCAGAACGACCTTGACATCCTCCCGCTCCGCGGCGATGCGCTCCAGTATCTCCCGTGTGCCATCGGTCGACATGTCGTCCACGATGACGATCTCCTTCTCCATCCCGGTCTCCGCAGCGTCCACGCGTCGGAGGATTTCCTCGAGGGTGTCCTTCTCGTTGTAACAGGGGATAACGATGGAGAGTTTCATAGGCAGTGAGCGGCTCGCGGAGCGCGAGGATCGGGTATTGGGGATGCGCGTGCTCTTTGTACCACGGGGCGCGGGGTCTGTCAACGGGGGGAGACTTGAGGTGTTTCCCCATGAGGCTTGTTGATCCGAGCGACGAACGCCGCGGGCTTGTAGTAGGGCCATTTATGGCCCGGCAGCAACGCTCGTGCGCCGCGGCCGGCCGGCTGCTTGACGCGGCCATGGCCTCGCCTATAATCTGCTGGCTTCTGCTGTTCCTTGCAGCATCTCGGAGATTGCCCCATGTTCGTCGACGGAAAGATCCTCACCGCGACCGGCCACGACCGGGTCGATCCCGCGCCCATCGGGGTGCGCGTGCACAAGCCGGAGCAGTGCTGCCCCGGCTACACGCTCTTTTCGCCGGCCATGGGCAAGACCGAATACCTCATGGACATGCACGGCCTCATCGTGCACACGTGGCCCTGCACGCACAGCCAGCTAGGCGAGCTGCTGCCCAACGGCAACCTCATGGTCGACAACTACGGCGCGTGGCTGGAAGAACTGGAGCCGGACGGCACGCGCGTGTGGCGATGGGAGGGCCGCTACCACCACGATTTCTACGTGCTGCCCAACGACAACATCGTCATGCTCACGTCGGAGATCGTGGACGTGAAGCCTGGCTTCTACCCCGAGGGGCAGGAGCCGCCGGACATGCGCACGGACTTCGTCGTCGAGATCGACCGCGCTGGCAACGAGGTCTGGCGCTTCTCGTTCCTCGACCACATCGACGCGCTAGCCGACCTCGTCGGCTTCCCGATCCCTGCCCACTACGGCGTGAAGCAACTCGGCGGCAGCGTGGCCTGGCGCGGCATTGGCGACTGGGCGCATCTGAACACGATCGAGGTGCTGCCCGACACGCCGCTGGGCCGGCGCGACTCGCGCTTTCGCCATGGCAATCTGCTCTTCAGCATGCGCGCGATCGACATCATTGGCGTGATCGACCGCGACTCTGAGGAGATCGTGTGGGCGTGGGGGCTCGGTGTGCTCGACGGCCAGCACCAGCCCACCATGCTGCCGAATGGCAACATCCTCATCTTCGACAACGGCACGTATCGCGGCCATTCCGCCGCGGTCGAGATGGACCCGGCGACCGGCGAGGTGGTCTGGCAGTACGTCGAGCCGGAGACGTTCTGGTCGCCGTTCCGCGGCGGCGTGCAGCGCCTGCGGAACGGGAACACATTGATCTGCGAATCCGACGCGGGCCGCATCTTCGAGGCCACACCGGACAAGGAGATCGTGTGGGATTTTGCCAGCCCGTTCATCGCGCTCAGCGGCGGCGGCGGCCAGGGCCGGCACATCTACCGCGCGACGCGCTACAATGAGGAGCAAGTCGCGCCGCTCTTCGAGGTGATTGGCGCGAAGCCGGCCGGCGTGTGGACGTTCGATGGCGAAGGCGTGGGCACGTTTCGCGAGGCCCTGGCCTACTACCAGCGTGAGCTGGCGAAGGGCTGCCCGTTCCCGAAGTGACCCTGCCATGCGCTTGGGCGTGGAGGTGACCATCGCCGACGCCGGGCGGCAAGGCTGCCAAGACGGCAGCTTACCTGCGGGGCACCAAGATGGGGAGGTGGACCGTGAACGCGGGCTGCTGGCCCTGTCGCTCAAAACTGAAGTCGTCGGGCAGTTCGATAGTGAACTCCGCGGTTCCGTTGGCAGGGACGGTGAATGATTGCGGGGCCACGACCGGCCCGCCGGCCGCGGCAAGGGCCTCCACCTTCGCCGCGCAGGCAAGGTCGTTGGCGACTCGGTACTTGGTGACGAGCCGGCCTTTGCCCGGCACGATTGGGGCGAATTCGACTGGTGTGAAGGTCAACCGATGACCTGGGGCATGGACGCTGCCGAGGGCCGCGGCATAGCCGGTAATGGGGACGACAAGCGTAGGCGTGGCCGGGTCGTTGCTCTGCACGTGAATGTAGCCGTCGATCAAGCCCTTCCGATTGCCGACGCTCAACGCGAGTCGGACATCGTCGCTGCCGCCCGGCGGGATGGGCTTTACTGGCCGAGCCACAACGCTGCAGCCTGTCGAGCACTGGATGCCCTGTATCTCCAGCGGCGCGTTCCCGCTGTTGCGCACTTGGATTGCGCCCTCCCGCGTCTCCCCGAGAGCGGCGAGGCCCACTTCCAACACCTCAGGCTTCAGTGCGATGGCGGGCCGTTTGCGCTTCACCACGGTTCCCGTGATCGAGACCCTGACGAACGGCTCGTCCGGGTCGTTGGAAAATATGACGATGGATTTGTGCTGCATGCCGCTGGCCCGCGCGGTGTAGAAGCGGATGTTGAGCTTCGCTCTGGCGCCTGGCGGGATGACCTTTGCGTCGACCATCGCGCCGGAGCACACGCTGCACGAGGTCCGCACGGAGCCGATGACGAGCGCCGCGTCCCCGCGGTTGTACACCGCCAGCGTGTGCGACAACTGCCGGCCTTGCGTCACCTCGCCGAAGTCCCAAGAGTTTTTCTCCAATTCGATATTCGGCTCAGCCGGCAGCGCCACCCGCACACCGGCCAACACCGCCGCCAATGCAAGATAGTGCAATCGTATCGTCGGCCTCATGAGTATGTCTCCAATAGGGCCCGGGTCGCCACGTAGCCGCATGCGCCAGCATGCGGGAAGACGTCGAATGGAGCCCGCATTCTGGCGAATGCGGCTACCGCGCCGGGTCGGGCGCCACGGTCGTTTTATGGTACTCACGCGCCAGCGCCTTGGCTTTTGTCCAATGCTTGATCTTGCCGAGCGCCTTGCGGCGGTCGAAGCCCGGCGAATGTTCGTCGTTGTGGCAGCGCTCGCAGGGGCGCATGTCCTCGCGGCCGTACGGCGCGCGCACGTCCCGATCGTGCAGGCTGCCCGGGCCGTGGCAGGACTCGCACGCGACGTTCGCCAACTCCGGCGTCTCGGCCAGGCTACGGAACCCGCTGAAGAACCGCAATCCCACCACGTGGCATTCGACACACTCCGGATCCTGCGCGCGGCCTTTGTGGCGCAGCGTTTCGAGCGCCCGCGCGTGCCGCGTCGTGATCCATTTGCGGTACTGCATGCCGTGGCACTCCCGGCAGTTCTCCACGCCCATGAACCGGCGATACCCGGCCAGGCGTTTGCGCCGGACCTTGCCCAACAGGTCCGCGGCCTTCAACTCGTGCTGATAACGCTCCATGATCTGAACCACCGCC
>JAJRTI010000406.1 GCA_024278415.1 Planctomycetota bacterium
GCCCTTCGGGCTGCGGTGTCCGCGAGGGGTTGCACGCAGGCGAAGAGCCGGGACGTTTGTTGTGAACCTGCCTGAATCCACTTCGAAACTGAAACTCCAGAATGCAACGCGTTGGGATACGTACAATCAGACCTACACCCCATCTAATGCCCTACCGCGCGGCCAAGGCCAATACAACGATGAGCAGGACCAGTTGCGGGAAAGGCACTACCCACACGAAACAGCAAGGAACCCTGGTCATTGCTTACTGGTTACCGATCACTTCCTGCTTGCCCGTAGTACGCGCCTGGGCCGTGCTTGCGGAAGTAATGCTTGTCAAGGATGTGCTGTGGTATGGGGCCGATCTCCGGGTTGACGATCATCGTGCCGAGGGCCATCTTGGCAATGGCTTCGAGCGCAACCGCGTTCTGCACAGCCTTCTCCACGCTTGGGCCCCAAGCGAACGGGCCATGGTTCGCCGCCAGCACGCCCGGAAACGCGACGGGGTCGAGGTCCGCAAAGCGCTCGTGGATCACGTGGCCGGTGTTGACCTCGTAGCCCTCATCGACTTCCTCTTTCGTCAGCGACCGCGTGACCGGCGCCTCGCCGTAGAAGTGGTCCGCGTGGGTCGTGCCGAAGCAAGGGATGCCGCGGCAGGCTTGGGCGAACATGCTCGCGTAGATCGAGTGCGTGTGCACAAAGCCGCCAAGAGCGTCCCACGCGCGGTAGAGCACGAGGTGCGTCGCGGTGTCGGTCGATGGGTTCAACTCGCCCTCGACCTTGTCGCCGCTCGCCAGGTCGACCACGACCATGTCCGACGGCTTCATCGCGTCGTACGATACGCCGCTGGGCTTGATGACAACGAGGCCCTGATCACGGTCGATGCCACTGACGTTGCCCCACGTGAGCACGACGAGTCCGTGCTCGACGAGTGCGAGATTGGCTTCGAAGACTTCTTGTTTCAGGTCGTCAAGCATGTGGGTCTTGGAACGCGCGAGCAGAAGGTGTCAGGTTCATCAGAATAACGCGTACTTCCCGTCATCCGCACCGAGGCCGTGCATGGCTGTTCAGCCCGAAGGGCTGATACATACCAGCCCAGGGCGAAGCCCTGGGTGGGCTTCACCAATGCCATCGAGATAAGGCAAAGCGCGGCACGTGAGGGCATGTGCGATCGTTCTGCTTGGAGCACAGGGATTCAGCCAGCTTTAGCTGGCTCTCTGCCTTGCCACCACGTTCACGTGGTGGGCACCAAGCCTTCGCTTCATTGGCTGGAGCGCGCTTTAGCGCGGCTTCTCGATTCGTTTGCGGCAGCAAGAGAAGACCTGCTGAAGCAGGCTCCTCATAGAGTGGAATCGATTGTCATGCTCACCACCAGATGAATCTGGTGGCACTCAGAAAGGCCAGCTAAAGCTGGCCACCCTGGCCGATGCATCATGGATCCCGCGGACGGGCCGTTAAGCTACTAACATTTGGCTTCACCTACCGTGTGCAGAGAGCCCTATAAGGGCGAGACAAGGCCACTGCAGATCTCCGGTCTGCGCCCACGCCGCATCGGGGCGTCCTCGCCCCCACACACTCGAGCTGGGCAACCATGTCCATCGCGAGCAGGCGTGCGGCTGCGGGTACCTCGAGGACGAGGCAATGCGGATGGGGGCAAGGGGTCGGAGCCCTTGCCAGTATCAGAGAGCCCTGTAAGGGCGAGACAATGCCAGCGAGCATGGGCATTGAGGCCCGTCTATGTCGCAGCCTTTCAGGCTGCCTTGGTTATGCGAGACTCCCTTTCCCAGGGCTGCGCCCTGGGCTGGTATCTTGCACCCCGTTGGGGGTGCGCCGAGCCGGCCTTGCCGTGTGGGACAGGGCCGCTCAGAACCAGCAAGGACTCGAATCTCGGATGAACCATGTGTCATTCTGAGCGGAACGAAGTGAAGCGATGACTCTCGCACTGCATCGCCAAAGAGACTCTTCGCTTCGCTCAGAGTGACAGAGGGGTAACGGGATCCAGACCTCAGCCCTTCCGCACGCGCGTGCGGATCGCGATGAGATCCTTCATCGCGCTGTTCAGCTTGCCTTTGAACTTGTCGGTTCCGAACGCGTCGTGCAGGTCCTTGTAGATCTTGTACAGTTCGGCGTACACCGCGGCGTTCGCCTTGATCGGCTTGTAGACCTTGTCCTTGACGCCGGTCATGGCTTTCTGTGCGGCAAGGGTCGTCTTATGTGCACCGCCGACGACCGCGCCAAAGATCGCCGCGCCGAGCGCGCAGGTCTGAGCGGAGCGGCTCAGCTTCATGGGCCGATTGCACACGTCCGCGTAGATTTGCATGACGAACGCGTTCTTCTCCGCGATGCCGCCGCAGTTGACGACTTCCTTGACCGCGACGCCGTACTCGACGAACCGGTTGATGATCGTGAGCGCGCCGAACGCAGTCGCCTCGACGAGCGCGCGATAGATCTCAGGCGCGGTCGTGTGCAGCGTCTGGCCCACGAGGAGGCCGGTGAGCAGCGGATCCACAAGGATCGTGCGGTTGCCGTTGTTCCAGTCGAGCGCGACGAGGCCGCTCTCGCCGGGCTTGAGTTTCGCGCCGGCCTTGGAGAGGTTCACGTGCGGGTCGCCCTTGGCGAACTCGGCAGGGCAGAGATAGGAGACGAACCAGTTGAAAATGTCGCCGACCGCGGATTGGCCGGCCTCGAGGCCGTACATGCCGGGGACGATGGACCCCGGCACGATGCCGCACACGCCCGGGATATCCTTCAGCTTGCGCGTCATGGGCGCAACCATCATGTCGCAGGTCGACGTGCCGAGGATTTTGACGAGCGTGCCTTCCTTGATGCCCGATCCGACCGCGCCAAAGTGTGCGTCGAACGCTCCCAC
>JAJRTI010000407.1 GCA_024278415.1 Planctomycetota bacterium
CCGATGTACGCCGCGCACATCTGCGCCCACTTGTCGAAGTCGGAGGGATGACGCGTGCCCGGTTGCTGAAGCCATTCCGGCGCGCCGCCGAGCGAGCACATGGGCTCCGCACCGATCTGCCGGATGATCGGCAGGAACCGGCCAGTGGGGTAGCGCGCACCGAAGAGCAGTGTCCGGTTGAACGCCGCGCTCGCGGCTGGCGTGTCGTACCACGCAAGATCGAACCCCTTCGGCGAGCACCAACTCAAGTTGCCCGCGAGCCGGACAGCGCCGGGCCGGATGGCCAACAGCCGCGCGCGGTAGTCGAGGTCAGCCGTCGCGGACGGGAAGCCCTCGAACGCGGTCAGGCCGAACAGGTTGCCCGACACCTCGCGCTGCTTGCCGATGACGACGTTCGTCGTCGCGTCGACCTCGACACGCGCAGGCCACGCGGACGCGGCCATGAGCAGACAGAGCATGCAGACTTGGAATGGACGGAGGCTTCTCATTGGTATCTCCTTCGTCGAACTGCTTGTAAGCACGCTCGTAAGAGCGTCCCGCGATCGTGGCACGGTTGGTCCGCCAACCGTGTCTGGCGGAACGCACTGACGTGCATGCTACGAGCGCGTGCGCGCATCGGCGCCTGGAGACGCATCCTACACCGGCAAGCCCATGCGCCGAAATTGCTCCGGCGGAGCGTCGCTTTCGCGCATGAGCCGCGCCATGTGATCGGCCAGCATCGCCTCCGCGGCCGCGTCCTCGATGGGGCGCTCCTGGCCGGGGCCGCTGTGGAGGTCGAAGAGCAGGTGCTGCGGCGCCTGCGAGCGCTCCTTGGGCCCGATGGCGACCTTCATGGTGCGGCAGCCCTTGGTGAACGAAAACGGCTCGGCCAGCTCCATGTTGCGAAGTTGCTTGGCCGGGAACAGGTTCGCCATCGCGGTGGGCATGAGCGTGTAGTTGAACAGGCAGGGCTCGTCGAACGAGGCCATGTCGCGCACATACATGTAGCGCCCGTCCGTGCACTGGATCGTGCGGCCATGGCATCCGAGCAGCGCGGCCTCGCGCACGGGCTCGTCATTGGCGATGGTGTCGCGCAGCGGCTTGCCTTGCATGCTGGAAGGAATCTCGACGCCGAAGAACTCCAGCAGCGTCGGCGCCCAGTCGATAGCCTGCACGAGCGACTGCCGGCGTTCGCCGGACTTGCCGCAGCGAGGATCCCACACAAACAGCGGCGTGCGCGCGATCTCGTCGTAGAACCACGGCCACTGCTTGTTCCACATGCCGTGCTCGCCGAGCAGGAAGCCGTGGTCCGTGCAAACGATGAGCAGGGTGTCGCGCCACAGGTCGTGCTCGTCCATCTTGTCCAGGACGCGGCCCAAGTTCGCGTCGCACATGGTCACGAGCGCCGCGTAGAGCGAGCGGATGTGCTCGACCTCCTCGGCCGGTCGGCTCGTGGTCGTGCGGGGGGGCCACTCGATATCAGGGCCGGTGTAGTCCGTCGGGTAGAGGTCTCGATACTTCTGCGGCACGTGCCAGGGCTGGTGCGGGTCGAAGGTCTCGATCTGCACGAACCAGTTGTCCATGTCGCTGTTCGTCTCGATGAACTCGACGCCGCGGTCGAACGTGTACGTCTGGGGGAAGTCCTCCTCGCGTTGCATGCGCCGCTTGTTGATCTCGTGCTGGCGCATCATCTTCACGAGCCCCGGCATCTGCGCCAGGTCCTCCACGTACCGCGCGCGCAGTTGCTCCGCAATCTCGTCGTCCGTTGGCCCGGCCAGGCCGGCCCAACGGTCGCCCTCCTGCCCGCGGAAGTAGTCGCTCGTAGAGTAGCGGCCGTGGTACGTGAAGCCGCCGTCCTCGAGATAGTGATAGTTGTCCGTCACAAGGTGCGTATGCACCCCGTTGGCGTCGAGTATCTGCGGCATGGAATCGTCGAACGGCTCGATTGGCCCCCATGAGCGGTGGAGGAAGTTGTACCGCCCGGTGTGCAGTTCCCGGCGCGTAGGCATGGTCGGGAAGCTACCCATGTAGCTCTTGTCGAACGTGAGGGTCCGTTCGGCGAGCCGCTCGAAGTTGGGTGCGATGACCCCGTCGCGCCCGTACGCCGGCAGTGCGCGCCAGCAGAGGGTGTCGAACATGACCATAATGGCTTTCACGTGCTGTATCTCCTATCCGCGCGGACCTTCCTCTGCCAGATCTCCGACACGCAGGTGTAGCCCGCCCGCCCGCCTCTCTGCATCGCCCACGCAGACGCCGCGAGCGAGGCGACGAGCGCTGCCGTGGCGGTGCATGCTGGACCGCGGGTCATTGCTGAAGGGGGCGCTCCTCTGGTCGTCTCCAAGACGCGCAAACGTGACATTTGTGTCAAGTTTGCCTCGCCATTGGGGCCGAGCCCAGCGGCGGCGGCAAGCGCGCACACATCGCGAGCACGCGCAGCGACGCTTCCACGGTTTGAGGCGACGCTTCGCTATTCCAACAGCCCCAGCTCTCTCGCATGCTGCTCAATGACGTGTCGCTCGCGCTCGCGGAAGCGGTGGAACGGCTCGGCGAGGAAGTCGCTGCAAACTCCGAGCAGCGAGAGGGTGCATTTGAGGCCCTTGAGGTAGCTCGACTTGTACTGCCCCACGCTGTAGATGGTGCGGCTGATGGCCATGACGCGCGCGTGCAGAGCGGCCACCGCGTCGAGGTCTCTGCGCAGGGCCGCGTGGTAGAGGCCGACGTAGAGTTGGGGTGCGATGTTCGCGCCGCCGCAGATGCCGCCGTGGCCGCCGAGCAGAATCGTCTCGCCCAATAACTCCTCCGGGCCGATGAGCAGCGCGAAGTCCGGGCGGTCGCTGAGCAGGCTCTGGAGCTGGTGGAAGTAAACCATGTTCGCGGAGCTGTCCTTGAGCCCGGCCACGCCGGGGATGCCGGCGGCCGCGTGCACGGTTTCGGGCTCGAAAACAACCTTCGTGTGGCTGGGCATGTTGTAGAGGAACAGCGGCAACGGCATCTCCGGCACGAGGTGCTCTAGGTATTCGAGCAACTCAGCCTGGCCGGCTGGGAAGTAGTACGGCGCGGACAGCACGACAGCTTCTGCTCCCGCGTCGGCCGCGCGCTTGGCGAGGTTGACCGACTCGACGAACGCGGTGTCCGTGATGCCCACGAGCACCGGCACGCGGCCGGCGACTTGCTTGCACGTGCGCTCGATCAACACGTGGCGCAGGCGATAGCTCAGGCTGGGCGCCTCGCCGGTCGTGCCGAGGATGAACAGGCCGTGCACGCCGCCGGCGAGGATGTGTTCGATGAGCCGCTCGAGGCCCTCCACGTTGAGCGTGTCGCGGTCGAGCAGCGGCGTGACCATGGGCGGGATGATGCCGCGGAGCGGTTGGGGCAGCGAGGATTGGGGCATGACTGTATCCTGTGTGCAACGGGTGATGGACGGCCCGCGAACCAACGGGAGTCCGACGCGTGAAAGGACAACAGCATATCACGGCCACCCCCCTGGCAGCCACTGCGCCGGCGGCAGCGCCAGCTTCTCGCGCCCGTGCCTTCTGGGTCACGGATGCGCCCATCCTCGCACTGGCGCCGAAAGTTGACATGGGGCCGACCGTGGGTATACTTGACTGCAACATGGCCCGATGGTGAGACGATGACCGGCACGAGACGAGGGATTTGGACGGATGACTTCGGCACTACTAACCGCTGCGGAGCCTGTGACTGCCGAGGGGTTACTCCGGATGGGAAGCCAAGAGCGATGCGAACTCGTCAGATGAGTTATAGTACCGATGAACCCCGTGGGATTCGAGCATGGTGAGATCGCGGTGACCATCAGCGCATTGCTTCGATCGCATGTGAAAGGCAGAGGGCTTGGCCGCGTCTGCGCTGGCGATCCGGGCGTGGTTCTTGGCCGCTCCCCGGACACGGTCCGCGCGCCGGATGTACTCTTCATCTCGCAGGACCGAGCGCCAAGGGGCGAAGACCGGCGCCGATTCCTTCAAGTCCCGCC
>JAJRTI010000408.1 GCA_024278415.1 Planctomycetota bacterium
ACCGGCTGGACCAAGCGACCGGCGCGACGCGCGCGGCCTACGGTATCCCCGGGGCCGCCAAGCGCGGAGCGGAGCCGGCCGTCGAGGAGTTCATGGACGTGGCATGGCCCCAGGTCTGGCAGGTCGTGGGGCCGTTCCCAAAGGCTCCCAGAAACAAGCCCCCGCTTCCGCCGGACGCGCTCACATCGGTGCCTGAGCGCGTGACGGTTGGCGGCAAGGAGTACGAGGCCGTTGCGCTCGAAGCCCGGAACGACATCATCGACTTCACCGCGCTCTATGGCGGGTACGGCCTGATGCCGCTGCCGCCAGGCAAGAAGCCGGCCGCATACCCGCGCAAGGGCAAGGGGTTCAGCTACAACGACGTGGGCCGCATCTGCTACGCGTTCGCCAAGATCGACTGCCCCAAAGCGGGCAAGCTGCTGATCGGCGCCGGCGCGGACTGGTGGATGCAGTGGTACCTCGACGGCAAGCCTGTGTTCGATACCCTCAGGTACGGCGACCTCGGCAACCGCTACAGTTTCTTCAGCCGCAAGCCCTGCTCGCCCCGGAATTTCCTGTTCGAGGTGGACGTGACCCCCGGGGAGCACGCGCTCGCGGTCATGGTCAAGTCCGGCAGCCGCGGCTGGGCGCTCGCGTCCGCGAGCATGGCCACGCGCGCAAAGGAGGTCCGGCCGATATCGAGGGGCGAGAACCCCAACTTGCCGGACCTCGCGTCCATGGTCTGGGGCTACCTGTCCGTGGCCGACGATCTCGTGCTCGGCAGTTTCAACGTGCCGCTCGAGGCTGGCCAGCCCGCGGAGTCGCAACTGATCTGGCGCTCTGAGAGCAAGGCCGTGTTCGCGCTGGACAAGCAGGACGGTTCGCTCCGGTGGATCTACCGCGCGCGGCCGGGGCGCATCGTGTCGAACATCGAGATCGCATTCGGCGACGGCAGGCTGTTCCTCGTCGACGGCACGTCGAAAGCGGACCTGGTCCGAGCGAGGCGGCGCCACGAGAAACTCGACGCGAAGCTCACGCTCGTCGCACTGGACATGAAAGACGGATCCGAGTTGTGGCGGCAGGACGACGTGCCCCTGCTGCGCGACCGCTCCGCGCCCACGCGGCTCAAGTCGAACATCAACCACCTCTTCATGGGCCTGCCCAACTACGGCCACCTCGTGTACGCCAACGGTGTGGTGTTGTTCGGCGTGGACGCGGCGTACGACGCGGCGACCGGGAAGCCGCTTTGGCGCAAGAAGGGCCGCACGTTGAAGCTGCCCATCGTGGTCGGCGATCGAATCATCGCACAGCCTTTCGCGTACGACCTGCGCACCGGCAAGCAGATTCTCACCAAGGACGAGATGACCGGGCAGAAGGCGCCCTGGCGCTATGTGCGCGAGTATGGGTGCGGACCCGTGAATGGCAGCCAGAACCTGCTGTTCTTCCGGTCCGGGGCCGATGGCTTCACCGACTTGAAGGCGGACGCGACCACCAACTTTGGCGGCATTCGGCCGGGCTGTTCGAGAACCCTCCTGGCCGCCAACGGATTGCTGGTCCACCCCGAAGGCTACAGCGGGTGCGCCTGCTCCTATAGCTTCCAGTGCAGCATGGCCCTCGCGCCCGGCCCCGCGCGCGGCAACACGTGGTACGTCTTCCCGCGGCTGGCCGCGTACGGCTCCATCAAGCGCCTGGCGGTGAACTTCGGCGCGCCGGGCGACCAGCGCGATAGCCAAGGCATGGCGTGGCTAGGCTTCCCCAGGCCCATCACGTCGGCCGCCCGGCCCGCGCCGGTGACGGTCGTGATGGAGGACTCGGACTGCTACTTCCGGCCGAGCGCGAACGCGTCGATCCGCGGCACGGACGCACCGTGGATCTACACGTCCGGCCTGCGCGGCCGCGGACGCATCGAACTCGGCCTCGCGCTCCAACCCAACATCGTGATCCCCACGCGGGAGGGAGCCCCGGTGATCGACGGCCAGCTCGACGACCCCTGCTGGGCGGAGGCGCAGATCGTGCCGTTCGAGAACACGCCCTTCACCATGCTCGGCGCCAACGTCGAACTGCGCGTCTTCAAGGACGCGGAGAACCTCTACTTCGCCTACCACCGCAAAGCTATCGCACAGCCCGACGCGCCGGCGACCCAGCTCGGCGCGAGCGACGGCCTGGACGTGTACATTGCGGACCGCAGGAAAAGGATGGGCATCCGCTTCCGCCTGAAGCGCAACGGCGACGTGTCCGCGCGGTTCGGCACGGTCGACCGATACCGCAAGATCGACCCCTCGTGGCAGGGCGAATGGCGCCACGCGGTGGCCGCGACGCCAAAGGAGTGGACGGCCGAGATGGCCGTGCCGCTGAAAACACTGACCGACTCCGGGCTCAACCTCAAGCGGCTCATGCTCAACTGCATGTCGCAGAACCTCACGACTGCCGGCCTCCAGTCCGTCTTCCTGGTCGATCCGCTTTACGGCAGCGACTTCAGGCGCTGCGTGCGGTTCCGGAACATGATCGACCCGCCCTCAAGGACGCTCCCCACGCGCGCGTTCACGGTGCGGCTCCACTTCGCGGAACTCGACGCACTCCAGCCTGGTGCGCGCGTCTTCAACGTGGCGATCCAAGGCAAGCCTGTCGTGGCGAACCTGGACGTGGTGAAGGAGGCGGGCGGCAAGCACACGGCCCTCGTGAAGGAGTTCCACGGCATCAAGGCCACCGACCGGATCACGGTCGAACTGAGCCCGGCGACCCACGCCGCGTCGTCGCCATTGATCTGCGGGATCGAAGTGGTTGAGGAGAAGTAAGGCCTGCCCTGTGTGTGAGCCTCAGCAGGCGTCGTCGCGAAATGCCGCGCGACGGGCGCTTGTAGCGCGCTCGTAAGAGCGTCTCTGGCCGGTAAATGCGGGAAACCACAGAACGGAACGCACTGACGTGCGTGCTACCAGCGGGCTCCGTGCATTTCGCGACAGAGCCTCAGTAGGCGTCGTCGCGTTGTTCTGGGGGTGCGGCCGCCTGCACCAGCACGGTAGCCGACCGGGCCGCACGCTAGCCGCATGCGCCAGCATGCGGGAGGACAAATGCCAAAACGAACATCGCGCGTCCTCTCGCCCCCCTGTGTGGGTGCGGCTACCAACAACAGGGTTCTTCGCTGTTTCGTGTGGGTAAGCCTATGGTTGTTTCGTGGTCTGCAATGGCGAAGTCACAGAGGAACGGAGGCCACGAAGTCACCAAGTTCCCTAGCGCGGCCGTTGGCCGCAACCCAATGGGCAGATGGATCCCACGGGTGGCAGGGCGTACCCACGGATGCAGAGGCACACATCAGCGGAATACCACAGGCTTGCCCTGTGGTTGTTCATGTGGGCCACGTATCCGGGCAGTGGACCGGGCCCAATGCCATTCACACAAGGCGGGCTTTGCCCACAACCGAAACGAACCGCGCGGCGCGCCTTTTTGGAGTGCGCCGGCAGAGTCCCGCATGTGCGGGACGGCGACGGCGCTTTGGCTTCCGAGCGTCGCTGGTGTGCGAGGTCACGATGGCCATCTTCCAAAACAGAATCAGCCTGCTTCCGCAGGGCTTCTCTGCCTCGCGTCATCGCATCGAGAAGCCGCGCTCAAGCGCGCTCCTGCCCACGAAGGCAAGGTTTGTTGCCCACCACGTGAACGTGGTGGCAAGGCCGACAGCCAGCTAAAGCTGGCTGAATCTGGCGCCCCTGCGCAAGGACCAAGATGACCACGCGTGACGCGCTATGCCCTAAGTCAATGGCACTGGGCCGCCGTTGAAGAGCCACCTGCCGGTCATGAGCAGCCGGCCGTCGGCCAAGCACGCTAGTAGGCAGGGCTCACGCCAAGATCCGCGTGAAAACCGTGAAGCCGCCAGCATGATTGAAAGGAGGCCGTTCTGCGGTTTCCCTTGACGACCGGGCGGCCGGGCCGTACACTCGCCCGCACCCGCCAAGTCGCCACCGCACCCGCACTGGAGTTGAGAGAATGCCACGAATCAGCAGTATCCTGGTTCTGGCCGCCGCGCTGGCCGCGTGGCGCGCGTATTCGCTGGACATCGTGACAGGCGGCGCGTCGACGTACACGATTGTGATCCCCGACCGCCCGGTCCAGAGCGTCGTGTACGCGGCGAAGGAGTTGCAGAGCTATCTGCACCGCATCACTGGGGGGGAACTGCCTATCGTGGCAGAGGCTGAAGCGCCCGCGGCCAACCGCATCTTCGTTGGCCCTTGCGCGGCGACCGCGGCCGCGGGCGTCAAGACCTCGAAGTGGGAGCGATTCGTCGCACGCGCGGTCGGGAGAGACCTGTTCATCGTCGGCGGCGACACGAAAGGCGCGGCTCTGAACCGCTTTACGCGCACGGGCACGCTGTACGGCGTTTACGGCATCCTAGAGCGATTCGGCGGAGTGCGGTGGCTGTGGCCGGGCGAGCTGGGGGAGGTCGTCCCGCGCTCGCCGAACTTCCGCGTGCCCGACGACCTGAACGTGGAGGACGGCCCCGATTTTCGCATCCGCAATCTCTGGCTCACGTATCGCAACCCCGGCTGGGTCGCCAAGGCCTACCAGACGTGGTGGCGCCGCACGGGACAGGGCCAGGACATCGCCGGCAACGCGGGGCATGCGTACGGCCGCCTGCTGGGCGACCAGCTCTTCGACGAACATCCCGAATACTACGCCCAAGTCCGCGGCGAGAGACGGCCCATGCTCGGGAGGCGCGGGCAGATTTGCACAACCCACCCGGAAGTCGTCAAGCTCTGCGCGCAGGCGGCCGCGAAAAACCCAAAGGACATCGTCCCCATCTCGCCCAACGACGGTTCGGGCTTCTGCGAGTGCGACCGATGCCGCTCGCTTGACGCGCCTGACCACACCATGAAGTGGGGCAACGGGCGGATGGTCTGCCTGACGGATCGTATCTTCACCTTCGCCAGCCAGGTCGCCGACCGCGGCCACGCGATCAACCCGGCGAAACTCTTCGGACACTTCTGCTACACCTTCTTCAAGCCGCCGCCGGCCCGGCTCGAGGATCTGTCGGACCATCTCGTGCTGTTTTTTGCCTACGGCTGCCACTGGTATCGCGACCCGCAGATGCGCAAGCTGTATCATGGCTACATCAACGCCTGGTCGCGCTACGGCAACCCCATGGTGGCTCGCGAGTACTACGGGCTCATCTACTGGCACGGCCTGCCCAACATCCACACGCGACTGATTGAAGAAGACATCCAGTACATCCGGGCCCGGGGCTTCATCGGCCTGCAAAGCGAAATGTGCTACGACTTCGCAACCCACGGGCCGAACTACTACCTCGCGGCGAAGTTGCTGTGGGATGCAGACCGGACGCGTGCCGAAATCCTCGCCGACTACTACCGCGCGGGCTTCGGGCCGGCCGCGGGCGACGTGGCGGAGTATTTCGACGTCTTCGAGCGCCGGCTGGCCTCGCTGGGCGCCGGCGCGTGCGGGGCCGGCTCCAGCAATGTCAACAACTTGGCCGTGCAGTTTGACGCGCGCACGGTGGCCGCCGCGCGCGCCGTGCTGCAACGGGCCTACACCCGCACCAACGACCACACGATCAAAGCGCGGCTCGACTTCATCCGCATCGGCTTGGAATACACCGACGCGACCGCGCGGCTGGTGGGGCTGCTCAAGAAGCTCAACGGCGCGGGCATGGCCTTCGCCCGGCTCGACCCCGCCGGGACGGCGCCGCCCGCGGACCGCAAGCAGGTCATGGATTGGGTGATGCAGGCCAAGGCGCTCCACGACCGGCGCTGGAAGATCATCGAGTCCCAAGGCCGGCTTCCCGCCCTGCACCGCGCGGCGCTGGAGTATTTCGAGCGCCGCGCGGGCTGGGGCCGAACCTTGCAGGCCCGTTACGATATCCTGGCCGATGAGGCGGGACGCTTCCAAGAGCTGCCGTTGGCCTGGCGCTTCGCGGTCGAGGGCAAGGGACAAGGCGTAGCGGCCGGATGGCACACGCCCGGCTTCGACGACTCGGCATGGGAGACGCTCAACACAAACCAGCCCTGGGAAAAGCAGGGCCACGAGGGCCTCGACGGGGTCGGCTGGTACCGCGTGGCCTTCGACGTGACCCAAGAGCAGGCCGCGGCCGCCCGCGTCGTCCTGCGGCTCGGCGCAATCGACGAAGACGGGTGGGTGTGGCTCAACCGCGAGAAGCTCGGAGAGATTATCTTCGACGCCCACAAGAACCCGGATAGCTGGAAGATGCCGCTCGACCTGGACGTCACCGGCAAGCTGAAACCGGGCGGGAACGTGCTCGCCGTGCGGGTGCGCGACCGGTCGGGCATGGGCGGGCTGTGGAAGCCCTGTTGCCTGATCTACGGACGAGAGGCGCCCAACTTGCTCGAGAACGGGTCGTTCGAGAACGGGACGAAGGGCTGGTCGTTCGGCGGCCGAGGCGAGGTCTCCCACAGAATCATCGGCTCCAACGGGTACAAATCGCGGCACTGCCTCGAGGTGCACATTCCCGAAGATCCCGACGCCCACTGGTCGATGAACACGCTGGTCGAGGTGGCGCCCGGCGCTCGCTACGCGTTCAGCTTCCGCTACAAGACACGCGGCGTTGGCGTGAACCCCAAGGTCGCGAGTTCGCCGGCCATTCGCTTCATCATGCGCGACGCGGCCCGCAAGCCGGTCACGCCGCCGAGGGGCCCCGGTTACGTTTGGTCGTCCATCAACCCGCCGGCGAACACCGACGACTGGCTGGAGGCGACCATCTATGTCAAGGCCATCCCGCGCGCCGCGAGCATGTACGTGACCCTGTTCATCCACCGTCCAGGCACGTGGCGCCTGGACGACGTACGCCTCTGGAAACTGAACGCGAAGAAGTAGTGCCACGCGGCCCTTGGCGCGCGGCTGCCTAACGCGGGCTTGGTCCGCAACCAAAGGGGAGCGGATGGCCTTCGCCGTCCGTCGGAACGCGAAGGCGTTCCGACCCGAACATCTCGTCGCCACGCGGAGATGCTACTCTAAGGGCAGGACTCCGAACATTGACAACCGACAGCCGGTTCGATCACCTCTCCCGCGACGCGCAGCACGTTCCCGCCGATGATCTTTTGGATATCCTCGTCCGAGTAGCCCCGCTGCACGAGGCCCACAGTGAACAGGGGCCAGTTCGTCCAGGCCAGGCTCTGCCGAATCGTGGGGTCGTTCCATCGATCCGAGAACATGGGGTCGTCCTTGGGCCAGAAGTATCCCCACCGCGGCCGCCTGCGCCCGCGGGACGGGACCTTCGCTTGCTCGGCTTTGCTGTTGCGCGAGGTGTACGCGGTGTCCGTGCCGATGGCCACGTGCTCCGGGCCGAACGTCTTCGCGACATAGTCAATGTGGCCGAGGAACGCGTTGATGCCGCCCTCGCCGCCGAGGAAGGCTGGGATGCAGCAAATGCCGATGTACCCGCCGGTGTCGCAGATCGCTCGAATGACCTCATCCGGCTTGCCGCGGATGTGCTCGTTGACCGCGCACGCGACCGAGTGGCTCGCGACCATGGGCTTGGCCGACGCCTGCGCGGCTTCGAGGCTCGTCTGCCAGCCGGAGTGCGCGCAGTCCACGATCACGCCCTGCTTGTTCATCTCCGCCACGACCGTGCGGCCGAAGTCGCTGAGGCCCGCGTTGGCCGGCTCCGCACACCCGTCGCCGATCATGTTCCGGCGGTTGTACGTGAGGTGCATGATGCGGATGCCGAGTTGGAAGAAGATGCGAATGAACAGCAGCTCCTCCTCCACGGACACCCACTCCTCCGGGATCGGCACGCCGTTGCCGCTCATGTAAAGGCAGTGCCCGCCCCGCTCGTGCGCGGCCACAATGTCGCCGGGCTTGGCCGCGCGCGTGAGCGCGTCGCCCATGAAGTCGCAGGCGAACGTGAACCGCGCGAGCCGCTTGAGCAGGCGCTTGACCGACTGGCCCTCCTCGCCGGCGTTCTGCACAATGCACGTGACGCCCGCGGCGTCGAACGCGTCGAGGAACTCCTGCCGCTCGGCCGGGTCGGTGGCCATGCGCGTCATGCCCGCGTCCTCGCGCAGATTCTGCACTTCCGCATCCGAGCCGCCGGCCTCCATCAGCTCCCTCATCGCGTCGCCGTCGATCGCGGCCCGCGGAGCGAATCCATACGAATCGACCACCACCGAGTCTCGGTGCAGTTCGAGTCCATGTGCCAGATCCTTCGGACTCGGCTTCAGCAACTCGATCGCAGCTTGGCGTGCGTTTTCGATTACTTCATTCATGGTTAGGGCTCCAGGGAACGGGCTTCACGGCAGGGGAGAGGGGCAACGGCGCGGGGCAATGCCACACCATGGAGGCGCTGGGCATCCCGCGGCACGCGCAACTGTATCATATCCTTTTCTCGCGCATCCAATGTATCCACGCCGATGGGCAGGCCGGGCCATTCCGCGCCCCTCTTGTATTCCGGCCGCCTTCCGGGGAAAATAGCGCTTTCGCCAACTCAGCCCATGGAGTCAACTCATGCCCAGGGATCGCGTTTCTCGTCGCTCGTTCATCAAGG
>JAJRTI010000409.1 GCA_024278415.1 Planctomycetota bacterium
CACTGGTTACTTCACCCCCCATCCCATGACCCACCCCGCCCCACCCCCTGCTTCATCGCCCGCCGACCTCGTGCTGCGCCAGCGCCGCTTCCTCGCGGTCGAACTTATGGTCGTGCTCGCGGTGCTGGGAGGGATGATTGCCGGCATCATGGCAGCCGCGTGCCTGTCGGATACGAACTCCACGCCTCCCGACTCGCCCCGGCTCGATGCGCTACGGGAGGCCGTGGCCAAGAACCCCAGCGATACCGCGCTCCAGCAGGCCTTCCGGCAAGAAGACCTCCACGTGCGGGAACGCTACTTCACCCAGCGCCGGCGCTTCAAGGCTGGCGCGTGGCTGCTGCTCGTCGTCGCGGTGGGCATCATCTGCTGTGCGCGCTGGTACGCGGCCGCGGACCCGGCCACGCCTTGGCCGGTGGAGCTGGCCGAGCGCGGCGACACCGACCTGTGGCTTGCCAGACGCGGCTATGCGATAGCCGCGGTTGCCTGCGCGGCCGGCGTTGTCGTCGTCGGCTTCATTGTCTTCGCCGGTGCAGGCGGCCCCTCACTCCCTCCGCTTCAGAAGCCTGCCGCGCCGGCCGCCAAGGTCGCCACCAAGCCGAAAGAACCGGCGCCGGCAGCCACGGCAACCGCCGCCGCCGTTCCGACCACGCCAGCCCCGATCGCGCCGGCAAAGCCCCAGGTGCAACCTGCCGCGACAAATCCGACAACGCCCAAGCCGAAGCCAGCGCCGGCGGCAGCCGCCAAGCCGGCCGAGGACCACGGCTTCAAGGAGAACTGGCCTTGGCTCCGAGGCGCGAACGCGGGCGTGGTGGAGCCGGCGGACTACCCCACCACGTGGGACGCGAAGGCGGGCAAGAATATCATCTGGAAGACGGACACGCCGGGCACCGGCAAGAGTTCGCCCATCGTGTGGGGCAACCGGCTGTTCTTGACCTGTGGCGACAAGAAGAAGCGAGAGGTCGTGTGCTACGAGCGCAGCAGCGGCAAACTGCTTTGGCGCGCCGAGATCAAGACGCCCCCCGACGCGGCCAAGGCGCTGGAGGAAGCCGAGCTTGACGTGCCCACGGAAACCACGTACGCCGCGCCCACGCCGGCCACGGACGGCGAGCGCGTGTACGCGATCTTCGCCACGGCCGACCTCGCTGCCGTCGATTTCAACGGCAAGGTGCTTTGGGTCAAGAACCTGGGCGTGCCCGACAACGCGTACGGCCGCGCATCCTCGCTCATCGCCTACAAGAACCGCGTCATCGTTCAAAACGACGATGGCATGGGCGAACCGGAGAGCAAATCAGCGCTCATCGCGTTCGACGGCAAGACCGGCGGCCTTGCCTGGCGCACCCCGCGGGAGACCGGCGCGACCTGGAGCAGTCCCATCATCGTGAAGACCCCCGCGGGCCCGCAGATCATCACCATGGCCGAATGGACGAAGGGCTACGAGCCTGAGTTCGGCACAGAACTCTGGCGCGCGAGCGGCATCTCCGGCGAGATCGCGCCCTCGCCAGCGTACGCCGATGGCCTCGCGTTAGTAACCAACGAATACGCGATCGCCATGGCCATCAAGGTCGATGGCACAGGCGACGTGAGCGAAACCCACGTCCTGTGGCAGGCCGAGGAGGGGCTGTCAGATTCGTCGAGCCCCGTCGCCACCGCCAAGCACTTCATGCAAGCCCATAGCGGCGGAGAGGTCACCTGCTACGACGCCAAATCCGGCAAACTGCACTGGGCCCACGACTACGACGACGCGTTCTACGCGTCCATCGTTGCCGTTGGAGACGTGGCCTACCTCTTTGGCGAGGAAGGCAACGTCTACCTCCTCAAGCTCGCCGACAAATTCCAGCAAGTCGCCCACATCGACATGGGCGAGGAACTGTACGCCACGCCAGCGTTCGCGGACTCGCAGATCTACATGCGCACGGACAAGTCTCTCTACTGCATTGGGAAGAAGGACGGCGTAACCCGGAATGACTAAAACGTAATGAGTAAAACGTAAACCAGAGACAGGTGTCGTACGCCTGGCTTCTGCTTACGTTTCACGTTTCACGTTTTACGCTTTACGCTTTACCCCCCCATGGCAATCATCACCCAAGAGCCTGACACCGTCAGCGACGCGCTGGCCGCCCCAGCGCCCCCCCCCATCGACCTCCGCGTCGTCGACGACATCGTTGCGCGCATCGGCCGGGACCGGTATGCGACGATCCCGCTGCTCCAAGCGATCCAGAAGCACTTCGGGTATCTGCCGCAGGACGCGCTGCAACACGCCTGCGAGGTCACGGACATCGCGGCCGCGCAAATCTCCGGGGTCGCCACGTTCTACTCCCAGTTTCGCCACATGCCCGTGGGCAAGCACCTCGTGAGCGTGTGCCATGGAACCGCCTGCCACGTGGCCGGCGCGGAGCGCGTGACCAATTCGATTCGGCGCTACCTTGGCATTGAGGGCGAGAACGACACGGACGCGCACAAGCTGTTCACGGTGCAGGGCGTCGCCTGCCTCGGCTGCTGCTCGCTCGCGCCGGTCATGCGCGTGGACGAGAAGGTCTTCGGCCACCTCACCGCGGAGAGCGCGCCCCAGGCGCTCGAGAAATTCCTCCGCGAGCAAGCCAAGCCAAAGCCCAAACCGAGGCCCGCACGGGCGCTGAAGCCTGGCGAAAGGCCGGCCGAAATCCGCATCGGCCTCGGCTCGTGCTGCATGGCCAGCGGCAGCAGCGGCGTCAAGGAAGCGCTCGACGCGGAGATCGAGCGCCTCGGCCTGCCCGCCGTGCTCAAGTGCGGCGGATGCGTGGGCATGTGCCACCGCGTCCCGCTCGTCGAGTTCATCGGCGACGACGGCGGAATTCGCTACGGCGACGTGACGCCGGGAGTGGTGCGTAACATCGTGCGCCAGCACGTGAAGCCCGCGGGCGTCTTCAATCGGATCCGCTCCGTAGTCGACCGCGCGAAGCGCCTGCTGCTCGACGACTCCGCGTGGACGCCACCGAAACAGTTCGAGATCGACGACCGCAGCGGCCCGGTGCGCGCCTTCCTCGGCAAGCAAAAGCACATTGTGCTCGAAGGCTGCGGCGAGATGGACCCGCTCGACCTCGACGAGTACGAGGCCCGCGGCGGATACGCCGCGCTCCGCAAGGCCGTGCACGAGATGCAGCCCGACGCGGTCATCGAGACCGTGAAGGAAGCGGGCCTGCGCGGCCGCGGCGGCGCAGGCTTCCCCACCGGCGTCAAATGGGGATTCGTGCGCGCAGCCGCGGGCGACAAGACGTACGTGGTCATGAACGGCGACGAGGGCGACCCCGGAGCGTTCATGGATCGCATGCTCATGGAGTCGTACCCGCACCGCGTGCTCGAAGGCCTCACCATCGCCGCGCGCGCGGTCGGCGCGGACGAGGCGTACCTCTACATCCGCGCGGAGTATCCCCTCGCGCTGGAGCGCGTGCGCGAGGCCATCCAGCAGGCGACCGCGCGCGGATACCTCGGCGACGGCATCCTCGGCTCGGACTTCAGCCTCTGCATCCACATCATGGAAGGTGCGGGCGCGTTCGTGTGCGGCGAGGAGACCGGGCTGCTCCAGTCGATCATGGGCGAGCGCGGCATGCCGCGGTTCCGCCCCCCCTACCCCGCGAACTCGGGCCTGTTCGGCAAGCCGACCACGATCAACAACGTCGAAACGTACGCGGCCGTGCCGTGGATCGTGCACCATGGTGCGGACGCGTTCCGGCAAATCGGCACGGAGACGAGCAAGGGCACGAAAGTGTTCGCGCTCGCCGGCCGCATCGTGCGCGGCGGGCTCATCGAAGTGCCCATGGGCATCACCATCGGCGAGATCGTCGAGGATATCGGCGGCGGCATCCGCGACGGCCGCAAGTTCAAGGCCGTGCAGATCGGCGGGCCGTCCGGCGGTTGCATTCCCGCGTCGCTGCGCGACCTGAAGGTGGACTACGAGGAACTGACCAAGTACGGCGCGATGATGGGCTCCGGCGGCCTGGTCGTGATGGACGACCGCACGTGCATGCTCGACATGGCGCGCTACTTCCTCGAATTCACGCAAACCGAGTCGTGCGGCAAGTGCACCTTCTGCCGCATCGGCACCAAACGCATGCTCGAGATCCTCGAGCGTCTGTGCGCGGGCGAGGGCAAGGCCAGCGACGTCGACCGCCTCGAAGAACTCGCGCACCGCATCAAACGCACGAGCCTCTGCGGCCTCGGCCAGACCGCGCCGAACCCGGTGCTTACGACGATCAAGTATTTCCGGGACGAGTACGACGCGCACATCGCCGGAAAATGCCCGGCGAAGAAGTGCGCAGCGCTCATCACCTACACCATCACCGACGCCTGCTTCGGCTGCACGCTCTGCGCGCAGCATTGCCCCACCGGCGCCATCGCGATCAAGCCGTACCAACAGCACGAGATCGACGACGAGAAGTGCGTGCGCTGCGGCACGTGCGAAGGCGTGTGCCCCGCGAACGCGGTGGAAGTCGAGTGACCAGTGACCAGTAATCAGTAATCAGTGGTCAGTGGTCAGTGGCAGTCCGGCCGAGAGCACGAGGCGATTTGATGCTCCACAAGAGACTCAAGCTTGCCGGCAAGGTGTTCCTCTTGCTGGCTGTTCTGAGTTTGCTGGCGTGGTCTTGCTTCACGCGATCTGGATATGACATGTCGCCTGGCACGACAAAGGCGGAGTGGTACAAGCAACGCCTCAAGGACAAGGCGCGCAGCGCATCCATCAATATGCGCTTTTCGTTTGTCTTCGGAGCATGCCTCGGCGCAGGTGTCTCGCTGCTTGCGGCAGGCTTCCTTGTTGGCCGGCAGTCGCAACACACGCACCAAGCCTAGACCCACCTGCTACCCCAACGTGAACTTGACATGGCGACTTCACCTGCTATACTTATACTTCAGTTGCGCCCCGCTCGACACGCCGCAAGGCCTCGGGCGGGGTTATTTTTTGGCTGGGATGGGCCTTGGCAATGATCGAGCCGACCTCGCCGCGCACCGTCGCATTCGTCGATGGTCAGAACCTCTTCCACACCGCACGCGAAGCCTTCGGATACGCGTACCCTAACTACGACGTCACCGCTCTGGCGAAGGCGGTCTGCCACGACAGAGGATGGTGTCTGGCTCAGGTGCGGTTCTATACGGGCGTGCCGAGGCTCCAGGACGACCCCTTCTGGCACGACTTCTGGCGGCAGAAGCTCGCCCTCATGGGCCGACACGGGGTGCACATTTTTTCCCGGCACTTGCGCTACCGCACCCGCCACATCACCCTGCCCGATGGCTCCAGACACTCGTTAATGACCGGCGAGGAAAAAGGGATCGACGTTCGGATCGCCATCGATATTGTTCGGTTGGCGCACCGCCGGAACTACGATGTGGCGTTGATCTTCAGCCAAGACCAAGACCTCTCAGAAGTGGCCGCAGAGATTCGATCCATTGCTCGCGAGCAGGATCGATGGATCAAAGTTGCGTCTGCTTTCCCTGTGAGTGCCGCGTCCCACAACCGTCGGGGAGTGGACAAGACAGACTGGATTCCAATCACGCGGTAAGTCTACGATGCTTGTCTCGACCCTCGTGACTACCGCCCTAAGCGCCCACGGCAATGAAGCTGACCATTGACGGGAAGCAAGTTGACGCGCCGGCCGGCGCCACGATCCTCGACGCGGCGCGTAAGCTTGGCATCGACATCCCGACCCTGTGCCACGTGGACGGGATCGAGCCGTTCGCGTCGTGCTTCATGTGCGTGGTCGAGGTCGAGGGCCGGCGCACGCTCACGCCGTCGTGCATCTGCCCGGCCGAGGAGGGCATGGTCGTGCGTACGGACACGGAGGAGATCCGCGAGGCGCGTAAGATGGCGCTGGAGTTGCTGTTCTCCGACCATCGCGGGGACTGCATCGCGCCTTGCAGTGTCGCGTGTCCGGCTGGCCTCGATATCCCGGGCTTCATCCGCCACATTATCGCCGGCCGCAGCCGAAAATCGCTCGCGCTCATCAAGGAGCGCATTCCCCTGCCCGGCGCGCTGGGCCGCGTGTGCCCGCGCTTCTGCGAGCGCGTGTGCAGGCGCCGCGAGCGCGATGAGGCGATCGCGATCTGCGCGCTGAAGCGCTTCCCGGCGGACCAGGAGCCCGACGACGACCCGTTCGTGCCCGTGAAGCGCAAGCCCACCGGCAAGCGCGTCGCCATCGTCGGCGCGGGGCCGGCCGGGCTGTCGGCCACGTACGACCTGCTCGAGCAGGGCCACGCCTGCACGCTCTTCGATGCGAACGACGAGCCCGGCGGCCTGTTCCGCTACGGCATTCCGGAGTTCCGCCTACCCAACGCCGCGCTCGATCGCGACATCGAAGCGATCCGCCGGCTCGGCGCCGAGTTCCGCATGCGCGTGCGCGTGGGCGAAAACGTGCGCATGGACGACCTACGCAGCGATTACGACGCGGTGCTCGTCGCGGTCGGCGCCCAGCGTGAACAAGCGTTTGAGTTTGAGGGTGCGGACTTGGCCACGTCCGCGCTCGCGTTTCTGCGCAAGCCGGGCGGCGTGGCGGGCGACGTGGTGGTTGTTGGCGACGGCGAAGAAGCCGTCGACGCGGCGCGCACAGCCGTACGGCTTGGTGCGGCAAGTGTCGCCCTCGTGACCGAGAAGCCGCGCAAGTCCATGTCGTGCTTCGAGGAATGGATCGACGCGGCCGAAGCGGAAGGCGTGAGGCTACTGACTGAGACGCCGCCAAAGAAGCTGACGAAGGCCGGCGACGCGTACCAACTCGACTGCGAGGACAGGGCGGCCATCACCGCGTCCCTCGTCATCACTGCGCCGACGCGCACGGTGGACCTGGGGCTCGTCGAGCAACTTGGCCTCGCCGCGGCCAAGGCGGGCATTGCGGCGAATGCGAAGACATTGGCAACCCAGACGGAGGGCGTGTTCGCCTGCGGCGAGTGCGTGAGCGGGCCCACGGCCGGCGTGCGCGCGGTAGCCGCAGGACGGCTGGCCGCTCATTCCATCGGCCAGTACCTCCGCGGCGAGGAGTTGACGGGCGAGCCGCGGCGGCTGAACGTGCGGCTGGGAAAGCTCGAAGAAACGGAGCAAACCAAGCTCTTCGCCGATTTCCCCAAAGCCCCACGCAACGCGGGCGAGACGCTGCCAGCAGAACAGGCGCGGCAGGGCTTCGGCGAGATCGAGAGGGGGCTCTCGCCTGAGGCCGCCATCGCCGAGGCCAAGCGGTGCCTCCAGTGCGACTGCGCGGCGAGAGACGACTGCAAGCTCCGCGCTTACGGCGAAGAATACGGAGTGCGGACGAGCCGGTTCAAGGGCGAGGCCCGGCCGTTCGAGCGCGACACGTCGCACCCCCAGGTCGTGTACGAGTCAGGCAAGTGCATCCTCTGCGGCCTCTGCGTGCGCGCGGCCGGCCAGGCGGGCGAGGAGCTGGGCATGGCCTTCTCACAGCGGGGCTTCGTGACGCGCACCCGCGTGCCCTTTGGCAGGGCAATCCAGGAAGGCCTCACCCACGCGGCCGAGCGTTGCGTCGAGGTGTGCCCCACGGGCGCGTTGTCGCTCAAGCGGTCGCTCGCGCCATCTTCCCTTCGATGAAGGCCTTGCTCTCCGCGAGCGCCGGCACGATGTCCGGCTCCTCCAGCTCGAACGTGAACAGGTGGGGGTAGCCCATCCTCTCCAGCAGAGCGAAGATCGCGTCGAAGTCGAGGAAGCCCCGGCCCGTTGCGCGGTGGTCGCGCCAGTCGCCCCGGCGCACGTCGTGCAGGTGCACGTGGTGAAGCTTGTCGTCGAGGCGCTCCATGAGCCGGAGCAAGCACTCCATGTATCGGCGCTCCGACTCCGGCTTGCCGCGATCCTCAGGCGCCACGCCGAGGTCCGCGCAACCGGTGATGTGGCCCACGTCGACGTTGGCGCCCAAATGGGGATGGTCCACCTCCTCGATGAGCCCCGCGAACGCGTCGATGCTTCGGGGGGACATCGTCTCGATTGCGACCTTCACGTCCCACCGCGCCGCGTGGTCAGCCAGTTCGCGCAGCGTGTCGACCATGTCTTGCCAATAGTAGCGCACGTCCCGCTGCGCCCGGGGCCACACGTGCAGGGTCGCAGTTTCGCCGCCGAGGAAGCCGGTGCCCTCGATGCCCGACTTGAGCTGCTCTTTCACAAAGCCGGCGAGCTTGCGGTTGTAGGTGAAGAGGGGCATTTCGACGAACGGCAGGTGCGTGGCGAC
>JAJRTI010000410.1 GCA_024278415.1 Planctomycetota bacterium
CGCTCGTTCGCCCGCTGACGCGACCGAACGAGCTTGCACTGGGCTATGTTGTGATGCGCCTTCGGCGCATGTGCATTCTGCGCCGGCGCACCACGGGAATGAACGCCCAGTTTACTACGTACGTTCAGACCTGCACCCATATCTTCAATGTCAGCAGTACAGATCGGAGGAGATGCCCCCTGGGCCCCTCTGCGTCATCTGTGGGTATCTGCGCCTATCTGTGTTTCCGCCCTGTGCGGAAGACTATGGTGCGGCAACGGAATCCGGCCCAATCACTTTCTGTATCCGCGGGGCGGCTCCGCCATCCGTGGCACTCCTCAACTGCGTTGGCGGCATGTCGCCACTGTGGCGAACGGTCTGCCGTCGCCCAGCCCAAGTTGTCTCGCCACGTTGCGCGGGACGTGGCCGTCCAGCGCGAGTTGCTTGCGCTTGCAGGGCGGTGAAGGCCCCTGAGAGCTGAATGGTTGCCCCCGATCTTCCGTGGCGATTGCGCCCGCGCGTGAGCGCTAGGGTGCTGGCCCCTCAGGCGCCAACTCCACGTCGTCGAACCACGCCGCGCCGGGGCCGTCCTGGACGTTCAGATAGATGCCCACGGTGTTGCTCTTTGGGATGATGCCAGTGACCACAACTCGATGCCAGAGCCCTTCCGTGTTGACCAAGTTCGTCGATACCGTTCCCCGCTTGGCGTCGCCGGTGACCCAGATCGCGATCTTGCCGGCGAAGTCACTGCTCGTCTTCGCCCAAAGCCGCAAGGTGTAGGTCTTGCCTTTCTGCACGGGCACGCCCGTTTGGTACCAACGCCCCCACGACCGAGTCCGGAACTTCTTCTCGTCGGCGGGTGTAGCGACTTGGGTGCATTGCAGCTTCGCACTCGCGGCTCCGCTGCGCGGGGCTTGCCTATCCAACTCGAACGCGAACTTGCCACACATGACGTGCTTGCGCCACGCGCTGGGCTCGCGCTCGAAGCCCCCGTCTGGCAAGACGCTGTCTTTGCTGATCCCCGCCGCGGTCTGCACCAGCCACACGCGGCGCCAGATCCCGCCCGCGCCGGAGCGGTCCTCCACGCGGACCACGACCGTGTTCGGCCGGTCGTAGCGCACCGCGTCGGTCATGTCCAACTCGAACGCCTTTTGCCACGAATCGCGGTCGCCTTTATACGGGTAGGGCCGTTCGAGCAGCTTTTGGCCGTTCACCCAAATGACGCAGGCTTCGTCCACCGCGCCAAAGACGAGCCGCACGCGCGGCTTGCTCGCGTTGCGTGCGACCTCGAACGTCGTGCGATACCAGGCGAAGCCGTCGTAGTCCGCGCCATGCTTCTGGCGCCACTGCTTGCCCACGGGCTGCACTTCCCACGGCCCGTCGGTCGAGATCGCGAGCCACTTGGACGTATCCGCGTCTTCCGCGAACCACTTCTCATGGACTCCCCGATCCTCGGGATCCCACTTGAACCGCCACGGGTCCGGCAACCGCCGGCCTGGCACTTTCATGACCCGCAGGAGCTTGCGGTCCCAGGTCCGCACTTCCGCCCAGGCCAGGAATCCCATGTTGCAGATGAGGTCTGATTCGACGGATGCGCGGAACGCGTCGAGCTTCTCGACCGCGGTGCGGAGGCCTTTGATGTCGGCGGCCTCGCGATACCGGACGTACGCAGCCTGCGCGGCGAGGGTGAGTTCCACGTTGCGCATGCCCTTGCGCAGGAACGCGACCCGCTCCTCCGCCGCGGAGTCGCCGCGGGCCGCGGCCGTGGCTTTGTCCAGCAGCTCCCAGCCTCGCGCCATGGCCGCGGGCGTGAAGATCTTGTGCGCCTGCCGATAGAAGTAGGAAAAGTGCATGCCCTCCGGCTTTTCCGTGACCGCGTCGCAGACCTGCTCCCAGTGCGCGAAATACGCACGCACTTCGTCCTTCGCCTTCCCGAACGCGGAGTAGTACTCATCGAGCACCTGGTCCACGGTCATCTCCGGCCGGTTGTGAAGCCTCGCCAGCATGTACAGGTTGGGGCCCTGCGTCGCGTACTGCCCGGTCAGCGAGTCAAAATCCGTGCCGATCATGCCGTGGTGCGCGAAGTAGCGGAAGTCTTTGCCGAGCTTGTGCGCCACGATCATGGGGAAGTTGTGCCCGTCGAGCATCCAGTTCGGCCGCAGGAACATGCGCGCGCCGGTCGCGCGCCAACCGTCCCAGCGCGCGCGGTTGGCTTCCCGGATCGCGTCCGTCCATGGGAAGTACATGGGCGGCACCACGCCGATGACGACCCGCTCGTTGAGCTTCGTCTCGCGCGGCGGATCGACGTAGTTGGCGTACGCGTAGCCCATGACCACGGCGCCGGGGTCGATCTTCTCCGCCTCCTTTTGGACCGCGAGGTAATATCGCGCGTATCGGTCGGACAGCGACCCCAGGTGCTTGGCCCATTCCCGGTCGCCCGCGTCGAACGCCTTCTTCGCGCGTGCCAGCCGCTCGGCCCACGCGGCCCCCAGCTTCGGGTCCGCCGCGTCCCAGGCCAGGCAGCGAGGGCAGGTGCACTTGCCGGGCGTATCATTCTCGCTCACGTCAATGTTCGGTCGCTGCGGGCTTCGGGTCTTCAGCCAGTTCTCCACGATGGCCTTGTGGAACCCGGGCTCAGACACGCACATGGAGATCAACCGCGGCGCGCCGCCGTAGTAGTTCGGGTCCGAGCGCCGGGAGCCGTCGGGCAGCATGTTGAAGAATTCGGGATGGTCTTTGTGATACCGGTCCCACCATTGCGTGAACGCGTGCGCCATGTCCATGTTCACGCCCATGGCGAACCGATTGCGGCGGAGCCACTTCCCCTGCTCGGACAGGAAGCGGCTCCGCGCCTTGCTTGAGGCCCAGCCTTGGGGGCCGGCCACGGTCCGGCTGCCGTCCCGCCAGCGGGTATGGATGAACGTGGGCGCGCCGGTCTGATTCCATGTCTCGACAACGATATCCCTGCACCGCGGGATCACCTCGCCCAGCGGCCCCGGCCACAGCCACCGGCAGCCGAGGCGCTTCTCCAGGAACTCGTACACCGCGAACATCGTCCCGACTCGCGTACGGTTGTTGTGCAGAATCCACGCGGGCTGGCCGTTGCTGTCGTCGCCGGCGAGAACAAGCCGATTCCCCACGAGTTTGAGGACAAACCCGTTCGGCGGCAGTTTCGCGGTGCTGATCCCGGCCTCCGCGGTGGCCCGGCAGCCTCCGAGGAACACAAGCGCGCCGGCCTTGGGTCTGTCGCTCTCCTTGACGATTGGGAGCTTCGCGCTGGTCGCGCGCTCGACGTGGTACGCCAGTTCTTGGGCCGCGAAGGCCACCACTGGCAACGCCTTGTCCGGCACCACAATCGTCGCGGTCGGTTGGCCGTCGCGGACCATGTCCATGGCCGCGCCGAAACGGAGCGAACACAGCAGAGCGAAGAGGAGCGAAAGATATCTACACATGGATGGGTTCCTGGGTTCGGCTGGCGCGACTTTTGGCGGGGCGGGGTTGTTGACGTTTTCCCGCGGCCGCGCGCCGGGCAGATCTGTCACGCCCCGTTGAGGCGAAAGTTGTCTACCCATCGAGGGCATCGCGTACTTTCACGGCAAGCGTCTCCGAGTCGAACGGCTTCGGGAGGAACAGCGTGCCTTCGTCCAACACTCCCCGGTGCGCGATGGCATTGTTCGTGTAGCCCGACATGTAGAGCACTTTCAGCTCCGGCCGCGCGGCCGCGAGCGACTCGTAGAGTTCGCGGCCATTCCGGCCGGGCAACACCACGTCGGTCAGCAACAGGTCGATTTGGGGCTCGCCCTTCGCGATCTCTTCGGCCGCGTCCGGACTCTCCGCTGCGAACACCCGATAGCCGTACCCCTCCAATATGCGCCGGCTCACCTCCCGCACCGCGGCTTCGTCCTCGACCAACAGGATCGTCTCCGAGCCTCCGCCTGCGCGCGGGCGGTCCGGTTCGCGGGCCGTCGTTCCCTCGGCCACGACCGGCAGATAGATTTTGAAGGTTGTGCCCTTGCCCACCTCGCTATACACCCAGATGTCTCCTCCGTGCTGTTTGACGATGCCGTACACCGTGGCCAGGCCCAGCCCTGTGCCTTTTCCGACTTCTTTGGTCGTGAAGAATGGTTCGAATGCCCGCGTGCGCGTCTCCTCGTCCATGCCACACCCCGTATCGCTCACCGCGATCATGACGTACGGTCCCGCGGCCACCTCCATGTGCTGATCCACGTCGTCCTGCGAGAGCGTGACGTTGGTGGCCTCGATCATGAGCCGCCCCCCGTCCGGCATGGCGTCCCGGGCGTTCACCGCCAGGTTCAAGATCACCTGCTCGATCTGGCCTCGGTCCGCGCGAACGTTGTCCAGGCTGGCCGCTGGGGTGAATTGAATGTCGATGTCTTCGCCCAAGAGCCGGTCCAGCAAGTTCAACTGGTTCATGATCAGTTCGTTCACATTGAGCACGGCCATCTGCAACGTTTGTCGCCGGCCGAACGCGAGGAGCTGCCGCGTGAGGCTCTCGGCTTGGTCGGCCAGTTCGTCGACTTGCTGGAGGTCTTCCCGCAATCTCGATCCTGGCTCAGCGCACTCGATCGCGAAGTCCAAATACCCCTTGATGCCGGTGAGAAGGTTGTTGAAGTCGTGGGCCACACCGCCGGCCAGTTGGCCAATGGCCTCCATTTTCTGTGACTGGCGCAGTTGCTCTTGGAGCCGCCTTTGTTCGGTGATATCTCTGACGATGTGGATGGCGCCGGTGTACTGGCCGTCTGCGTCGAGGACGGGGTCCACTGCGACTTGAAACCAGCCCTCGCCGATCTGCAATTCCGTCATCTCGCGCTTGAGGCTGTGTTGCGCGAGCACGTGGGGGCATTCGGGGACCGGTTGCGTGGTGCCGTGCGCGACCTCCCAGCAATACTGGCCTATCAGTTCACCGTTCGAGCGGTGAAAGAGTTCCGATCCTCTTCTGTTGCTGCGAAGGATGCGCGAGTCGTCGTCGAGGATCCAGATGGCGTCATTGGCCGCGTCGAAAGTGGTTTGCCATTCCTGCATGGCCCGGATAACGGCCTCTTCCGATCGCTGGCGGTGAATCGCCTCGGCCAGCACATTGGCCACGGCCTGGAGGAAGTGGACGTCGTCTTGGCTGAACGCGCGGCGCCGGGTGGTGTGCGCGCCCATAACGCCAAAAGGCCGGCCCTCACCCTGAATGATGACGCTGATCCCGCTGACGACTCCATGATCGTGCAGAATCGTCGGCCCGCTGAACCGCGTTTCCGTCGAGAGATCCTCCACGATCACCGGTGCGCGCGAGAACAAGGTGTAGCCGGCTTGAGATTCCAGCCCCGCGCTGACCGTGGCCTGCCCCACCAGCCCCGGCCGCCATCCGAAGCCGGCGCGCAAGAGCAGTGCGTCGCCGCCTGGCAGGAGTTCCAGCACCTTGGCGTACTCGACGTACAACGCTTGGGCGACCAGATGGACCGCGCGGGCCATCAACGAGGAGAGATCCTCGGCGGCCAATGCCCGTCTTCCAATCTCCGCGACGATCGCCCGCTGGGTCACACGGACTCGGATCTCCCTCTCCACCTGCTTGCGCTGCGTGAGATCGACGACATCGCCCAGCAGAAGGGAAGACCCGCCCTCGGCCCCTCGGATCAGCACAACGTTGAGGTACACCCAGACCGGATCGCCATCCTTCCGAACGAGCCGGAGTTCAAGGTTGAAAGAGGGAACCTCGCCTTCTAGCAACCGCTGAATGCGCTCGTTCAGTTTGGCCAAATCCTCAGGATGAGAGACTCCCATCCAAGTCTTAGTCAACATCTCCTGCTGGGTGTAGCCCAGCAGGTCGGCCAGAACGGGATTGGCGCGAAGAATCTCGCCAGTCGGCTTGGCAATGCCCCGCCCAATCGCGGCGTAGTCGAAGGCGTGGCGGAAGCGTTCTTCGCTCTCCCGCAGCGCCTTTTGTGCCGAGCGTTCCTCGGTTTGGTCGCGGAACACGAGGATCACGCCGGTGATGTCGCCGTGTTCATCCTTGATGGGTGCGGCGCTGTCGGCAATGGGGACCTCCCGACCATCGCGAGCCATGAGCAGGGAATGGTTGGCCAGCCCGACGACCGCCCCTTCGCGCAGGGCGCGCGCCACGGGATTCTCCGCGCCGTGGCGCGTGTCCTCATAGACGATGGGAAAGACTTCCTTCAGCGGCTTGCCGGCCGCGTCGGCCTCGCTCCAGCCGGTCAGTTGCTCGGCCACCGGGTTCATCAACTCCACCACGCCCTTTGCGTCGGTGACGATCACGCCATCGCCCACGCTCATCAACGTGGTGCGGTGCCGGGCCTCGGTCCTCCGGCGCGCAGCCTCGGCCTGGAACAGAGCCCGATAGTGCGCCTTCTGGTTCCGTTGCCAGGCCATCCCCGCGGCCGCGACAGTTGCCACCACGAGCCCCAGCCACAGGGCCAGGATGATGGTCGACCAACTGCGCCAGACAGCGAGGGCTTCGGCTTCGTCCACTTTGGCCACCATGAACCAAGGCGACTCCGGCACGGCCTTGAGCACGGCCAGCACCTCGACCCCGCGATAGTCCACCCCCTGCACCGGGCCCGCCCGGCCCTGCACGGCCATGACCGCCGGCAGGTCGTTGCGGCTCAGAGGAAGCCGCAACGTGAGCGCGGTATTCGCCTGGTGGCGCAAGTCGTTGAGGAATAGCACGTGGTCGCCGTCGCGTTGGATGAGGAGAGTTTCCGCCGTCTCGCTGGCCACGGGCCAGGACTGGATCAAGGGGTAGAGGAATTCACGCGCGTCGCTCTGGAGAACGAACGCGCCGGCCGGCAGGGGCGCTTGTTCGTCGCGCGTGAAAAGCGGGGCGACCGCACAGATGTGAGGCGAGGAATCTTCCGGACCGGAGTGCAGGTTGGACAGCACCGGCCCCTGCCGGCGCCAGGCGCTTGCGAGGGCTTCCGCGACTTCTGCGTTCAGGGCGGTCGGCGGCCCCTTGAGGCTTAGGCGGACCCGTCCCTCTGCGTCCACCAACAGGATGTTGTCGTAGGGATGATGCATCACCAGCGCGCGGAGGTGGGAGAGAAGGCGCTCTTTTTTCTCCGCGTCCGGCGCGGCGAGCCAACTGCGCGCGGCATCGGCCGCAAGAGCGCTTTTCATGAGCACCGCGGCATCGCCCAGCCGCTCGGCCCGCCACGACGCAATCTGGCCCACTTTCAGGGCAGCGATGGTTTGCAGTTCCTCTTCCGCATCTTGCCGCAACGCTTGCGCCTGCGCGCGGTAGAACCACCCTCCAGCCACCAGCAAAACCACCATCGCCAGGACCAGGGCGGCCACAAGCCCGCGGGGAAATGGGTTGTGCTGCATCATGTCCTCGCCATCTCAACGCGGGAAGATCGCCGCATAGCGTTTGCAAGGAGGCCTTCCGAGAGCGTGACTCAGGTAGGCTGATTCTATCATCCCAGACAAAGTGTTTGGAGGGCTTATTTCGTGTCCGCCGCGCAATGGGCCAACGCGCTTGTCGTGCGCGAGTCATCGCCTATCCGACAGTGACATCGAACACAGCGCATTGATCCGCCGCACGGAACACGACGAACTCCCGGTGAACGCCATTTCGCAGCGGGCACCAGGTCAGAGCCAACGCCATCCGACTCCGGCAATGCGCGCCCGCCGATCAATCGCCGCGGATCGTTTCGTGTCACCCCTGGCGCCCGTGACCCTGCATCCGGCTCCCCGAGTGCTGTCAGCCCCCTCATGGAGCTGGATCACCTGTGGCTTTCCCCATCGTTCAGAGCGAATACTCATCCCCGTGCTTCTCAAGCCACGCTTCGCGCTCCTCGTAATCGGGAGCGACGCGCGCCAGGCGTTCGTAGAAAGCGGGACCGTGGTTGGGTTCGTGAAGGTGCACGAGTTCGTGGGTGATGAGGTAGCGCACCATATCGGGGGGCAGGAGGATCGTGCGCCAGTGGAAGTCTACCGTCCGGCGGCGCGTGCTTCGCCTAACCTCGACTTGCAGGTCGTCGACCGTGATGACTTCGCTCATGGGACGAGAAATTGATGCCCGGGTCGGGCACGTCCGCGTCGCCGGCCATGACCTCCCACCCCATGCCCGCCAGTTGCAGCAGCAGGGGCCGCCCAGTCTGGGGCCATTCGGTCGGCATGCTGGTGGGCGGCGGCAGTTCGGGAATTGACGTCGCCAGGACATCCATCAACTCGGCATATTTCCACGACCTTGATTCTTGCGCCAGATAATCACTTTGAACTTGTTGCCGTCTCGATCATCTTCAAAACCGATGTCAGGGTATTCACGTAGTGCGCGAATAATGCCGCTGCCAAGCCCTCGATAAGGGAGGGTTTTGGCGGCATACGACGCCAGAATTGGGTTGCGGATATTCGAGTTCCCGTTCTTGATATTCTCAATCGTCAGGTCGTTTGGAAGATGGCCGGGGCTGATGATCTCGATGCGATCGGTGAATACGAATATCCGCACAGGCGCTGAGACGAAATAGTCTCTATGAATCAACGCATTCGCCACCAGCTCCTCCAAAGCGAGCCTCGGAATCTCGCATTCGCCAGACGCATTGACGTTTCGATCGCCTTGAACGTGTCGAAGGTTGGCCATGAGGAACGAGAGGCTTTGGTGAAACATGTCCGCCAGTTTCCCGGTGATGTCCCGGCTGTCGAGATAATCGGTTGCATGGATATCATTGCCCGGGAAGGCGATTGCCTTGACGATGAAGACGGGCAGCATGAAGCTGGGGTTCTTTGCAAACACCAGCGCGCCGCTGACGTTGAAAACGCCATCCTTCAGCAAGTTCATGTTCTGCAATAAGACGGGCAAGGGAACGCCCTGATTCTCCCATGATTCTCCGAATTGCCGTTCGAAAAACGCCTTGAAGTAATCCACATCGAGATCGTCGATCGTCAGCCCGGGCACAGGGACTTGATCGCCGTGAACCAGCCCCGCCTGTTGATACAGGCGCTGGACTTCCTCGCGGGAGGTCGCCTTCCGTTTATCCGCTCCACTTTTGACCCAGATTACGCCATTCTTGTCCATGTAAGGCTTGCCAATCCCATCCGGCACAACAATCCGCATCACGAGACCTTCCGGGGCCGCGATATTCTCCGTCTTGGGGTTGATGGGCGGGCGTACGTGCTGTGAAGCCGCGTTGGAAACGAGCTGGTTCAGACGTCCCATGTCTTCCCGCGTCAATCCAGCGAACGTGCCGTCGTTGCTCACGCCGATGAAGATTTCGCCGCCGCCGGAGTTGCTGAACGCCACCATCTCCTGGGCAAAAGAAGTCTCGTTTGTCACATTGGCCTTGAATTGATACCTGGCGTCTTCGTCCCGGCCGATGATCTCTAGGAGTTCCTCGGTTTCCATATCTCATAAATCCTTTTGCGCCGTTTGAAAGCCTCTTCGCCCCCCTCCATGATATTGACGATCTTCTCCTGCATCAAGGGCGCATCGACGCTGCCCACAGCGACATGAATCTCGCCGTCCGAATAATCGCAGGCGACGACCTGCTCCGCGTCGCCGAGAACAGGAAAGTTCGCGTTGTGGGTGGCGAAGAGAAACTGCGTCGTCGGTTTGAGGCTGCGAACGAGTTTGATCACATCTTCGTAGATGGTTTGATTGTCCAGATCATCTTCCGGCTGGTCGATGATGATCACGTCGTTGTCGTGTTGGCTGAGCACAAACAGGATGAGGGCGGAGGCCCGCTGCCCAAGCGAGTGCCGTTTCAATTCCTTTCCGCGATACTCGATTACGAAGCGGTTGGGAACCTGCCACGTCAACAGCGCGGCGAGGTTCTCTGTGAAGTACTTCTCGAACACGCCGCCGGAGGCCCCAATCATTTCTTGGGCCTTCTCGAAATCGCGGTACACGGCCCCGAAATCAGCGAATTCCTCCACAAGAGATGACAACGTGGTTTCCCGAATGCGACTTCCTTTGAAAACATCCTTCGTGAACGAAAGAAACGCGCGCTTGTCGCCTTTGAAAACCGCCTTGATCTGAAGCGCGGAACCGTTCGTGTTTACGTTCCCCAACTCCGCCTCAATCACCTTGTATTCCTCCCGCCAGAGTTCATTGAGCTTTGCCAGTTCTCCCCAAAGTTCTTGCTCCAAAACCGTGCGCTGATTCTCCTGTCTGTCCAGCGCCTTGATCATTTGCGCGGCCTTGTCCACGGTCTGCCGGAGGCGGCGAAACTCGTCCGGGCGAATCGCGTCCGCGCCAGAGGCCCGCAATTGCTCGGCAAGTGTTCTTTCGATCTCAGCAAATTCTTCCTTCAGACTTTCTTTCCGCTTCTCGAATGCATCCCTCTTAGCCTGAAGCTCGGTGAATACCCCGCGGCTAAGCGCAAGCTCGTTCTTGACCCGATCGAAGGAAGCGATCAGTTTGTCATAGATGCGGAAAAGTTCGTCAAAAAACTCTTTGTTCTCTCTCGACGTGTACACGCGCTGATTCCTGAGGTCGTCCTCATATTGGCCCACAAACTCCTCGAGACCCGTCAGATACGTTTCCACGGTTGAGAGGACCTGCGCGCACTTTCGGGAATCCGCTTCGAAATCGACCTGCCTCTGCAACTTCTCTTCCACCCCGTGCTTCTTGTAGAACTTCAGCCGGAATTCGGCGTCCTGCTTCTTGGCTTCTATCTCCTTCTTCTGTTCCTCAGACGAAGATAATCTTTTCAATTGCTCGACGAGTTGGATCACCTTCTGGCGTTGAGTTGCGATGCGGCGGCGAATCTCCTCCACCTTGTTCCCAACCAGTTTCTCCACCAGGTCCGCCTCAAACCCCTCGCCTGTCGCGGCAAGGTCCTTTTGGCCAAAGTACACCGGCTTGTGGACAACCGTCTCCCGAATCGAAATGCCGGGATGGAGCACGCCATTGATGTATACGTCGGGCGCTTGGTTGTTAATACGTCGCACTTCGTACTCTTGGCCCATGCGGTCGGCCGCGCGGATGCTGACCTTGCCGCTGCTCCCGAGCACGTAATCCACCAGGCGCTTTTTGTATTCCACATCCGAAGCCTTTTCTCCGAATGGAATATCCAGCGCATAACGGATCGCCTCCAGAATCGACGATTTCCCGCTGCCTCGAATGCCTATCAACGTGTTCAGTTCCGGCGAAAAGCGGATCGCTTTCCCGCCCAATACGCCGCCATCGAAGGACACGCTTCGGATATGGGAGTGCTTGTGCTGCGGAGGCACAGCAGCAACGCGGTTGTCGTGATCCAGAAGCGCGTAATTCACCGCCTCGAAGGTGAAGTCGCCGATCTTCATGTAGCAAGACTCACCCTGCCCGATTTGCTCGATGCACTTGCAGTCCGAACCCTCGACCTCGGCGGCGTACCAGTCGCCAAGCCACTGTCGCACGTTGGCTTTGAGGTCGCCTGTGCGCACCTTCTGGAAACCCAGCGTGCTGGCGCGAACCGCTTCGTAGCGTTCCTCTTGCCAATCGCTCAGTCTCCCTCCCTTCAGTTCCTCCCCTAGCCCTTTGGGGGCTTCCACATGGGCGAAAACAAGGAAATAGTCGCGGGATATCTTATCGAGTTCGGAAACGACTTGAAGCAGATTCTTGTCGCTTCGGAAATTGCCGTTTTCATACTGCTGCGGCGTCTTTCCCGGAAACATGCTGCTGATAAGGGGCCCGATATAGTCCTGCCCATTCTCCAGCCATTGGTCGCTGAACACGATGAGCGTGTGGATGCCGCTGGCTCCATCATTCACCGAGAGTTCGACGCCGGGAAGCAAGAAGATTCCTTTCTTCTTGGCCGTCTTGAACAGTGCCTTGAATTCCTCATAGTCGAACTTGTTGTGATTCGTGATAACGCCCACTTCGATCTCGGCCGATTGGAGTGCATCGACGTAATTCGAAAAGTAGTAGTCGTCATCACCCGCGTACGAAAACTCCTTGTCCGCCTTCGTATGCAGGTGAAAATCGGCCCGCAACCATCGACTCCCGCTAGGGAAAAACTTGCTTGATTCAGTTGTTGCGGTCATTCGCCTTTCTCCTCGTCGAAGGTCTCGCTGGGAATCCGCACGCGGCCGGTCAGCAAGTCGTCCATGAGGCCCTGCTTGATGGCTTCGAGATGCCGAAGATGAAGTCGCGGAACTCAGCATGATCCATCTTGCCCCGGAGGATATCCGCCGCGCCGTAGAGGTGTCGCTCAAGCTTGGGGAGTGTCAGCTTCGCCAATTCGGTCTCCAGCTCATGCGGCTAATGCGCTCGCCCAATCCGCGCATCGTAATCCGATACTTGGGGGACATCATGCTGATCGAACACCAACGCTAAGCACGCCTCGCTTTTCCACAGGCGCATGCTACCCCCCCAAGTCGCCACTGTCAATCATCGCGTGGCCAGGCATCCCCCGCATGCCAGCCCGCGGTCACTCGCCATCGTACGTCCCCGGAATCGGACCGTAAGTCGCTTGAAGCTGGTGGAGAAAGATCTCGGGCCTGGCCACGGGCTCATAGCGCGTCAGGTAGAGCACTTTCTCCGGCAAGGTGATGGCCAGCTTGGTGAAACGCAGCGGATAGTGCACGACGCCGTCGCCGGAGAAGCGCCATTGGCTCGTGGCCGGCCAGTGATAGCCCGGTTCGGGGACGCGATGTCCCCCCCTATCGTCCCCCCCAGTGGGGGGGACAGCAGGGGGGGCGAGGGTCGTCCGCTGTACAACGGACGGACGGCGCCAGAGGGGCGCGTTGCCTCCATACTGCCCTGGCAACGGAAATCGCATGTAGCGCCAGCCGTCGTGGTTGATGCGGCTGCGGCCCCAAGCGTCGTTGCTGTTCCAATCGCTCACCCCGGCCTTGCCCTTGCCTTTCAGCTTCTCGAACTCCTCCGGGGGCAGCCAGTCCGCCATCCAGCGATTCGGCTCGCCGCCCATCTCCGCGCCGAGCGAAATCCAGCGCTGGCCGCTCGCGTCCTCCAACTCGAAGATGACGCGGCCCCAGCCGCCATTGCCGTACACCCACAGGCCGATCTCCGTGGGCCGGCCCGGCAACTCGACCGGCTCCTTGAGCGCCAAGACCGAGTACATGGGCTGATACACGAGCCCGGGCACGGGCAGCTTGGGCTTCACTCCGATGACATGCTGCCGGCCGTCCAGCTCATCTACCTCGCGAAACTGGAATTCTCCTTTGCGCCGGAGTTCCATGAAGTTGTAGATCTCCAGCTCGCGGTTGCGCCCCTGCTCCACCTTCCAATCGCTGAGCCGCTCGAGACTCGAGATGGGAACGCTCCTGAAGTTCGGCGCCGGGCGATAGGACGCGGCGCCCAGCGTGATGCGGCGAATGGGCTTCGCGGTTTCGAGGTACACCGGCGCGATGCCGATGGTCAGCGTGGCTCGGTTGCGCACGAAGGACACCGCGGCCGCCCGGCCCAGATGGCCGACCCACCGGGCGCTTGGGACCTCTGCCTCGACCGTCAGCTCGCGCTTGCCGCGCGTGGTCCAGAAGCAAGTGACATAGCCATGGTCGGGCCGCTTGAATTCCGGCGCGTACACGGTCGTCGAGCCGGTGGGCACCGGCCGGCGGAACGTGGCTCCGTCGAGCACCTGCGTCAGGACCGCGTACGCGACGTAAGACTTCTTGGGGCTCACATTGGGATACGCGAACATCAGCCCGGACCCGCCCCAATTGCTGTGGTAGTACGAGTTGCCCATGTCGGTGATGGAGGCCGGCGTGATCTTGGGGATGCGCCACGCGAGCGAGTGCAGGATGTGCCGGATGAGATACGCGGACTGGAGGTCGTAGCTGAGGTTGCCCGGATTCGTGTTGGGGTAGATGACCTCGTAGCACTGGTAGAGCTTGGTGTCCTGGTACCCGTAGTGGTCGAGGATCTTGCGGAACATCCAGAGCCCGGCGTTGTTGGCGACGAAGTCCGTAGGCTGGGTTTCGGGCGGCCGCATGAAACTGCCGCTCTCGTTGCCCGCGATCTCGAGAAGGTCCTTGGACAGACCTCGCCGGCAGAACTCCTCGATTAGATGCGGCGCGCCGTTGCCGAAGTAGACCTCGGCCTTCGGAAACTCCTTGGCCGCGGTCGCGTAGAGCGAGTTGGCCTCCTGCCACAGCTTGTCGAAGCGTTCCCGTTCGGATTCGCTCAGCGTGTAGGTCTTGCCGGTGAACACGTCCGGGGTACGCGTCACGTGCGGCCCGGAGATGGCCGTCTCATGGAAGATCAGCAGCCGCTTCGGCGGCTGGAAGTCCGGCTCTGCCTGTTTGCGCTTCAACAGCCGCTCGAGCGCGCGAGGCCTGTGGATGTTGGGGTCGTTGAACGGCTCGAGCCCATACTTCTCCGAGGCGCGCAGGTAGCGCAGGCCGGCTTTGACCGCGAGCGAGCCGGTCAGATCGATGTCCGCCGGTGTGATGTGCCGGCCGGCGAAGTCCCACGTGCCGAACGGGCCCTCGCGGCGGTAGCGCCGCGTGTCCGGCGCGAGGATGGCGAAGGTGGTCTCGCGGAAAAGGATCACCTGCTTGCGTTTCACGAGCTGGATGGTCAGCCGGTAGTGGCCGGGCTCGGAGACGTCAAGCACGAGCTGTTGCTGGGTCTTGGGATTCTTGAGCGTGGGCCGCCAAGGACGGAACGCCGGGAAGGTTTGCCGCGACTCGACGCCGTCGTCCCGCACGGCAACGGTCTCGAAGTGGTGCTCGCGGTAGTGCTCGTAGTGGTTGATGAGCGTGATGTCGAAGGTGGGCTTTTGCGGTTGATTGAAAACGTTGCCGGGCTCCTCGGCCTCGACTCTCATCTGCAAGGAGCAGCGCGCCAGCGTCATCGCGTAGATCCGCACGCCGCTCGGGTCGCCCAGCGGCCGCATCTGGAACCGATTGGGATCGGGCCGGCGCACGGCGATCTCGAGCCGCTTGGTAATGTCGAGGTCCAGGAACCAGTGGTCCTCGAAGTCCTGGGCCAAGGTTCTGCCCATAGGCACGCGGACCAGGTAGAGGTTGCCGCGCTCGCCGTTGGGCAGCACGCGAGCGACCCCGTTGCGGCCGCGCCGGACTTTCTTGGCGCCGGCGCGCGGGACGACG